>JANNWF010000213.1:0-9426 GCA_031408455.1 Pseudoxanthomonas sp.
ATCGGCAATACCCTGCAAGCCGCAGGCTTTCGCGACCCGGTGCTGCATGTCGATCATTTCACCCTCACCTATGCCGAGCCACGCGAGTTGATGCGCGAACTCAAGCAACTCGGTGCTACCAATGCGTTGTCGGATCGTCGCCGCGGGCTCACTGGCAAACACCGGATGCAGGCCGTACTCACGGCGTACGAGCAATTCCGCGTCAATGATCGGGTGCCGGCCAGTTACGAAGTAATCTACGCGCAAGCCTTCGCACCGCCGCCAGGACAGCCAAGGCGCGGCAGTGGCGGCGAGATTGCGAGCTTTCCCTTGACTAGTTTGCGGCGGCGGCGTTGAACCCAGATTTACGTGGGAATCCAAGCGGCATTTAGCCCAGCTTAGAGCGAATCAATGCGCCGCCGCGTTTGCCATGTGTGCATGCCAAGACAGTCACCGTCCACCCGTTGACGCGATACCAAATCAGATACGGGAAGCGAGCTAGCAGCACTCGACGAACCTCGCCGTAGATGGCAGGACCTGCCAGAGGTGAATGCTCAAGGCGCGCTAGTGCCACACCCAGCTCATGATTGAATGCCAACCCGAATCCAGCGCTTTGCGCTTCGTACCAATCTTGAGCCTCCGCCGCGTCGGCTTCCGCAAGGGTGCGGACAACGACCGAATAGCTCAACGCAGGCGACGGCCAAGGCGAGCGTGAGCTTCCCGCCAGGGGCTTTGTTCCCCTGGCTGCTGCTCAGCGTCCAGCAACCGTGCTTCGAGAAGGCGCTGTTCGTCCGGTGTCAGCGGTGCATCTGCAGGTGCCAGCGATGCCCAAACCGCGCCGAGCAACTCAATGCGGTCAGCCGCACTTAATGACTTCACTTGCGAAAGGAGGTCCGAACCGATCATCGGTGCAGGCTACCTGATGCCCGACGCTCGTAGTAACAAGTCACAACCCCGAGCGCGGCCGATCCACCTGCCGCACCCAATCCGACAGGTTGTAGTGATTGCTGACGCGCGCGATGCGGCCGTCGCGGATGGCAAAAAACGCGCCGCCCGGCAGGCAATAGCGTTGGCCGTTGGCGGTGGGCAGACCTTCGGCGGTTTCCAAGTACACGCCTTCGACCACGTATTCGGCGGCGGCATGCAGGCCATTTTGCGTCGACATCACCACCACATCGCGAAAGTGCTCGCGATAGCTGGCCGACATCGCTTGCAGGAAGGTGGCAAACGCCGCACTGCCGGTTTCGCGCTCGCCTTGATTGACGTCATGGACCACATCATCGGCGAGCACAGCCAGCACGCCGGCGTGATCGGCGCGGTTCAAGGCAGCGTAGTAGGCAAGCACCAATTCAGTCGCGCGATCAGCGGCGCGGGCACCATCAATTCTCATTAGCGCAGGTCCTTAAGCTAAGCCCGGCCTCAGCTAGTGTGGGGGAGGACGGCGGGCGAATGATAGCTCGCCCGGCGCGCAGTGGCAGCGGGCTGAGCACATCCGCGGAAAACCTGCGTGTTAGGCTCCGCGACCTTGCCGCAGACAGGTAACAATCGCCGATGACGGTCGCCACCTTCGCTCGTCCACCGACCCGACTGGCCGACTACCGGCCGCCGGCTTGGCGAATCTCTGAGGTCGAGCTGAACTTCGATCTCGATCCTGTTGAGACCTTGGTGCATGCGCGTCTGAGCTTGCATCCCGATCCTGCACAAACAGCGACCGATTTGCGTCTCGATGGCTGCGATCTACAGCTGCTCAGCATCGCCGTCGATGGCGAAGCGTTGGCCGATTCGCGTTACCGCATCGATGCGGAAGGACTCACAGTCTTTGGACTAAGCAGCGCCTGCGTACTGCAAACCTCGGTGCGTATCTGCCCGCAAGCCAACACCCGCCTCGAAGGCGTCTACGCCAGTGGCCCAATGTTGCTGACCCAGTGCGAAGCACAGGGTTTCCGACGCATTACCTATTTCATCGACCGACCCGATGTGTTGGCGCGTTACAGCGTTGAATTGCGCGCCGAGCAGAGGCGCTATCCCGTGCTGCTGTCGAACGGCAATCCCGCCGCCGTCGGTGAATTGGCGGACGGTCGCCACTTTGCGCGTTGGGTCGATCCGCATCCCAAACCCAGTTATTTGTTCGCTTTGGTGGCCGGCGATATCGCCTGCGTTGAAGCGCCATTCACAACATCGGAAGGCCGCGTGGTGGCGGTGCGGGTGTGGACCGAGCGCAATGATGTGGAGCGCTGTCGGCACGCGCTGGATTGCGCACTGCGGGCGCTGCGTTGGGACGAGCAGCGCTTTGGCCGCGCCTATGATTTGGACGTCTTCAACATCGTCGCCGTGCAGTATTTCACCATGGGCGCAATGGAGAACAAGGGCCTCAACATCTTCAACGCGCGCTACGTACTGGCGGACCGCGACAGCGCCACCGATGCCGATTTTGAAGCCATCGAATCGGTCATCGGCCACGAGCATTTCCACAATTGGAGTGGCAATCGGGTCACCTTGCGCGACTGGTTTCAGCTGTCGCTGAAAGAGGGCTTCACGGTCTTTCGCGATCAGGAGTTCAGCTCCGATCTGCACTCGCGGGCGCTGAAGCGCATCGATGACGTGCGCTTGCTGAAGAGCCGCCAATTCCAAGAGGACAGCGGGCCGCTAGCGCACCCAGTGCGGCCGTCCGAATACGCCGAGATCAATAATTTCTACACCGCCACCGTGTATGAGAAGGGCGCGGAAATCGTCCGCATGTTGCACACCCTGCTGGGCGAAACCGACTTCCGTCGCGGCGCCGATCTGTACTTTGCACGGCACGATGGACAAGCCGCGACCGTCGAGGATTTCTTGGCCGCAATGAGCGAAGTCAGCGGCCGTGATCTCGCCCAGTTCGCGCGCTGGTACGCGCAAGCCGGCACACCGGTGCTGACCATTCGCGAGTGCTGGGACGCACCGACGCAAACCTTGCATGTCGCCATCAGCCAACACAACCCGGCAAGCGCTCGCCAAGCGGAGAAAGCCGCGCTGCACATTCCGCTGCGGTATGCGCTGTATGCGGCTGACGGCTCGCGCATCGAGCGCGCATTGGCAGGTGATGCGCCCGCCAGCGCGAGCCTGATCGAGCTGACCCAGCCAAGCCACGCCATGCGGTTGGAGGGCGTGGGCGAACGCCCGCTGACGGTGTATCTGCAAGGCTTGTCGGCACCGGTGCGGCTGGATCTGCCACGCGATGCGGCCACGCTGGCGCGCATCGTCGCCGTCGAGCCCGATGCATTGACGCGCTGGGAGGCCATTCAATCGCTGGCCACGGATGCCCTGCTACTGCGCGGCCCCGATCCGGCCGCCGCGCGCAGCGTCCTGATCATTGCGCTTGGCGACTTGCTGAATGACCCGACCCAAGACCCCGCGTTTGTGGCCGAATGTCAGCGTTTGCCAGAGCTGTGGACACTGGCCGATCAAGCCGAGTCGATTGATCTAGACGAGTTGATCCGTCAGCGCGAAGACCTGCTCGACGAGCTGGCCGAGTGCCACGCCGATGGCTTTGAGGAAGTCTATCGGCGTCTGCGTGCTGCGCACTCCGGGCAACGCTTCGACGCCGCGGCATTTGCTGCGCGGCGCTTGACCGCTGTCTGTCTGGATCGCCTCACTCGACTTGATCCGCAGGCAAGCATCGCGACGGCGCATTTTGCCAATGCCACCTGCATGAGCGACCGTCTATATGCGCTCACCTGTCTGGTCCACTTTGACGCACCGTCGGCGTCGACCGCGCTCGCCCAGTTTCGCCAGCAATGGCGACACAGCCCGCTGGTGACCGACAAGTGGCTGGCCATCGTCGCCAGTCGGCCACAACCGGAGGCACTCGACGTCGTGCACACACTGCTGGCCGACGCTGAGCTATGGCAACCGGCCAACCCCAATCGCGTGCGCGCGATCTTGAGCAGCTTCGCGCGCAACAATCCCATTGCCTGTCACCGCGTCGATGGCACCGGGTATGAGTTGCTATTCGAGCAACTCGGTTTGCTGGATGCTCTCAATCCGCAGGTTTCGGCTCGCTTGCTGACGGCGTTCGAGTCATGGCGAAAACTCGATTCCAACCGTCGCGCACGGATTGAATCGGGCTTACGCCGCTTGTTCGCCAACCAGCCCTCTGCAGACCTACGGGATGTGTTGACGCGCTTGTTGGGCTAGTGGACCCGCCACGCGCGGGCTTGATGGTGCTTGACCGCCACTCGCTTGCGGGCGAGGGTGCTTGTTTTCGTTGCGGCGTTGGCCGGAATCCGCTCGATGGGCCGTCATCCCGGCTTGCGCCGGATGGACTGGGCGAAGGATGCCCGCGAGGTCGGAACCGCCAAAAAACTGAACCTCTCACAAATCCGTAGGTGGAAACTTGCTCGGCGCAGCCGGTGCCACCGGTGCCCGCACCGCACCCTTCTCCAACTCCTGCAACAGGTGCGTCACCGCCGCTTCCAGACTGGGATCGCCACCGGCAGCGACCAACTCAGGGCGATCAATCACCTGCATGTCAGGTGCCACACCTTCGTTCTCGACGGCCCACTGACCATCCGTGGCGAGGAAGCGAAACGTTGCCGCGAGCACGCGCCCATTGTCGATCAGCGAAGGCCCGCCGCTGATGCCTATCAGGCCGCCCCAGGTACGCGTCCCAATCAATTTGCCCAAACCCATCTTGCGGAAGTAATAAGGCAATGCGTCGCCGCCCGAGCTGGACAGGCCATTGATCAACATGGCCTTGGGGCCGAGGTGGGACAGCAGCGGGGTGGCGTTGGGCTCCAAGCCGCGGCGCTTCCAGTAGTTCAGCGGTTGCCGTGAGAGCAGTTCGATCATCCGATCCGGAATGAAGCCGCCGCCGTTGTAGCGATCATCAATGATCAGCGCCTCACGCGAGGCGTAGGCGAGCATGCCGCGAAACAGCTCGCGGTTGCCTTCGACGGCGGTGTTGGGCACGTGGATGTAGCCAATGCGCCCACCTGAGAGTGCTTCCACTCGCTGCCGTTTGGCGGCGACGGCATCGAGGTAGCGCAGCGAGAGTTCTGAAGTCAGCGCCTTCACTCGAACCGTGCGCGCAGAGGTGCCATCGGCCGTCGCGGCAAGCCGCAGTTCGACGACGTGATCGCCCTTGTTTTCCAGCAATCGATAGATGTTGTCGACACCCTGCGTGCTGACTCCATCAATGGCCAACAGCAGCTCGCCTTCCTTGCCGTTGACGCCAGGCTCGGTCAAGGGCGAGCGCCGCGTCGGATCCCAGTTTTCACCGGCAAAAATGCGCTCGATGCGCCAATAGCCGCTGGCGTCTTTGGCAAGCTCAGCGCCCAGCATGCCACCCGGCTTGCGCGGCACTTGGGCTTGGTCGCCGCTTTCGACATAGACGTGGCCCGCGTTCAATTCGCCGGCTAGTTCTTGCAGCAAATAGTCGAGGTCGGCACGGCTACCGACGTGCGCTACCAATGGCTCATAGCGCGCGCGGATGGCGTCCCAATCCTGGCCGTGCATGCCGGCGTCGTAGAACCAGTCGCGCAGTACTCTCCAACTATCCACAAACATGTGCTGCCACTCGCGGCGCGGCTCGATGCGCATTTCCATGCCGGCGAGATCAAGCTTGCCAACATCAAAATCCGCGCTCGGTTTGGCGTCAACAATGGCAAAATCAGGGCCGCGTTGCAGCAGCAATTTGCTGCCGTCTGCTGACATTGAGTAGCCGTTGATCTTGCCAACGAAGGCTGGCTTTTCGGCCTCTAGTCCGATGAACTGCAAATCGCTCGGCTCGTCACCGTCGGCGAGCGCAGCGACAAACACACCCTCTTCGTTGGCGCTAAGCCCACCGTAGTTCGCGGGCGGCGCATTCAAGGCAATGACCCGCTGATTGAAGCCGGGGATATCGATACGCAACGTTGCCGGCGGCTTGCTTGGCTTGCTGTCGTCCTTATCCTTGTCCTTGTCGTCAGTTTCGTTGGCCGCACCCACTTCGTCGGACTTCGGACGCAACAACGGTGGTCCATCGGCGGCCAGGGTCGCGGCATAGACGCGAGTGGCGTTGGTGTACAGATAGTTGAATTCGTAGGCGCTGAAAGTCAGGCCGAAATCGCGATCCGAGAGAAAGTACAGGTAGCGTCCCTTGGGATCGAAGGCCGGTTGCCTTGCGCTGGTTTCGTCTTCGGTGAGCTGGCTCGCCTGACCGCTAGCCAATGAATACAGCCAGATCGCGTTGTTTCGATTGCTGGATACCTTCGCATACGCCAGCCAGCGGCTGTCGGGCGACCACACGTAGTCGCTGATTTCATCCACCGTGCCGAGATCCGCATCGGTGGTCACGCCGCTTGCCACTTCCAGCACGCGCAGGCGCTGGCGTTTGTCAGCGAAGGCAAGCCGGCTGGAATCGGGCGACCACACCGGCGCAAAGCGCCAGGTATCACCGTCGCGGGTGACCTGCCGTGGCGTGCCGCTGCCGTTTTGCGCGCGCAGGTAGATTTCGTATTCACCGGTGGCATCGGATAGGTAGGCAATCCACTTGCCGTCCGGCGACCAGCTGACACTCATCTCACGCGCATCCGGGGTGCGACTTAATGTGCGCACTTCGCCGTGCTTGGCCGGCACGCTAAACAGCTCGCCACGCGCGCCGAATACCGCGCGCTCACCGCCCGGCGAGATTGCAAATGACTCGATGAAGTCCTTGGCTTGCACAAAGCGCGGCAGCGTTTCCGGCAAGTCACCTTGAATGTGGATCGGCACCTCGACACTGGCCTTCTTGGCGGGATCAAAGTGCCATAGGCCACCACCGTTTTCGAACACGATGCCGCCGGGGCCTGCGCTTGGCCAGAGCACATCGAACTCACTGAAGGTGGTCAGCTTGGTTGGTTCCCCGCCGGTCGGCGCGATCGAATACAGGTTGAGCGTGTACTCACGGTCCGATACGAAATAGACGCTGTCACCCAGCCACATGGGCTGATGATCGGTGGCGCGATCCGTAGTCAGTTGCAGCGAGCTGTTGGCGGCGAGGTCATAGATCCAAACGTCCTGTGCGCGACCGCCGCGATAGCGCTTCCAACTGCGAAAATCGCGATCGATTGGTGTGTAGACAAACTTGTTGCCATCCGGACTGAAGCTGCCGCCGCCGCTCTCGGGCATCGGCATCGGTTTCTCTTGACCACCCGCAAATGGCACCAGATACGGTCTGCCATCGCGCTCGCTCCAAGGATTGCGATTCATCCGCACGGCGATGTGTTGGCCGTCGGGCGTCCAATCGAGCACGCGGTTGTCGGTGCCGCCACGCGGCGGCATCGGACCGACATCGTTGTACCAGGTCAATTGCCGCGGCTCGCCACCGCCGGCGGGAATCACATACACCTGGCGGGTGCCGTTGTACTGCGCCGAAAATGCAATCCACTGGCCGTCCGGGCTGAACTTCGGATACAGCTCCTGGCCCGCATGCGAGGTCAACCGGAACGCGGTACCGCCCGCCAATGGCGCGGTGTAGATATCGCCGGCGTAAACGAACGTCACCTGCGCGTTGTGAATATCGGGAAAGCGCAGCAATTTACTGCTGCCAGTAGTCGGCACAGCGGTTGCAACGTTGGCGACCAGCAGGCAACCCGCAAGCAGCGACGTAGGGGCACAACGCATTGGCTTTGATCTCAAGGTGGCGAACTTGTCGATTGTAGCCACCGGCCGATGATCAGCCTGTGCCGAAAGGCGGGCAGAACAGATCGAGCGGGGCGCTGACACGGCCGCAAGCGGCTGTAATACGATGCCGGCATGGATGTAACGCGCCCCAACTGGATGCGCCGATGGGTGCTGCCGATAAGTCTATTGGCCGGCTTCTCGACGCTTGTTTTCAGCAGCGTCTACCTCATCGATCACCTGCGCGATGGTGGCGCAGGCATCGCCAGTGCGCTGGATCGTTATCTGCACTTCGACGCTGGCATGATCACCGACGCGATTTCGCAACTGTCGCCGGTGGTAGTGGCCCTGCTCGGGATCGTGGTCACGGTGGTGGCGATCATCGTGCAGTTGTCGTCGGACCGCTATTCCGGCGTTGCTCGCATGTTCGTGCGCGATCGCATCAATCAGGCCGTGCTGGCCTATTACGTGGTGGCGGCGGTGAGCGGCGTGTGGTTGAGCGTGGCGCTGCAGGACGGCTTCGTACCGGTCGCCTCGCTGTTACTCGGCATCAGCATGGCCTCGCTCGGCATGCTGCTGATGCTGCCGTACTTTTCCTATGTGTTCTGGTTTCTGGAACCGGTCAACTTGGTGGCACGGATTCGCGGCGATGCGGAGCGCTCGGTAGCGAAGCTGCTGGGCAAACACGACACGCCGCCGAATGTGTTGGACGCCCGCCAAGCCGCGATGCTCGACTCGCTGGCGGAGCTGACCGATATCGCCACCCACTCGGTGTCGGGCAAGGACAAGATCATCGCTAGCCGCGCAGTCGACGCGCTGAAGGATTTTGCCTGCGGCTATTTGCTGCAAAAAGATCGGCTGCCGGCGCAGTGGTTTCGGATTGGCCGCCGCTTGGGCGAGAACCCTGACTTCATCGCCATGGATCCGGAGTCACTGGTTGACTTGGAAACACGCCGCACCTGGGTTGAGTGGCAGGTACTGCGGCAGTACTTGAGCATTTACGGCGAGGCCGGCACCGCCTTGCGCGAAGTCAATTATCTGATCGCGATCGACACCCGCTACATCGGTGAGAAAGCGGCTCAGTGCGGTGACGACGAACTGGTCGCGCTGGTGTTCCGTTACATGAATTCTTACCTGCGTGCGACGCTGAACCTGCGCGACGTACGCACCGCCTACAACGTGCTCAATCAGTACCGTTTGTTGGCGCAATCGATGCTGCGTCATGGCCGCGACGCGTTCGCGTTGGAGGCGGTGCGGCACATGGGCTACTACAGCCACGTGAGCTTCGACATGACGCTCAACTTCGTCGCCGAGACGGTGGCCTATGACGTGTCCACCCTGTGCCAGGCCGGCCACGAATACGACTCGCCAACGCAAGACGCGATGCTCGCGCTGTTCATGAAACTGGATCGCCCGCTGCGTATCAAACGTCAGGAACGCGCTCTGCTGGGCGTCCGCAAAGCGCAGGTGAAGCTGGCGGCGTATTACCTCAGCGTTGGCCACGTTGATCGTGCGATGGTCATCGCGCGTGACATGCGCGAGGAAAATGCCGAGCGCGTCAGCATCATTCGCAGCGAGTTGGAAAACGTCGCCGACAAAGACTTCTGGGAAATCATCGACCGCGGCCGCACGTTCGAGTACATGCCACCGCAGCAACGCCAGGCGTTAGGCGCTTTCTTCAAGTTGTTGGAGGAGGTGCAGGGGTAGGGGGGCTTCGCGTTTTCGGCGTGGGCCGGAAGCCAGCTTTCAGGCTTCGCTCGCGCGACTTGGCTTCGAGGCACGGTTTCGTCTGCCTCTGCGGCAGCCGAGTCACTTTTCTTTGCTTCGCCA
>JANNWF010000214.1:0-21784 GCA_031408455.1 Pseudoxanthomonas sp.
CGTTCTGGTGTGTGCCGACGAGCAATGCACGCAGATCAGACAGCGAAAAAATGTGGCTGCATCAAATTCGTCCACGCCTGCTGCATCCGCTGCGACGTTGAGCAATTCGGCGACTGCACATGTGCAAGTCGACCCACTGCCCGCAGGAATCAGCTACTGGCGAGTGCACGCCGTGAGCAACAACGAACTGGACGGCTACACCAGTGCGATAGCCCGCATCGAAGTCACGGACCCCCGCCCCGACCTCGACCCACCGATGCTGGCACTTGTTCCGGTGAGCGGCTTCGTGGAAGCCCAAGACGGAAGCATCCGTCTCGGCCCCAACGCCGCCTTGCAACTCGTCGTCCACGATGAGCAGAGTGGAGTGGAGAGCGTCGAAGTGCAGACGGCTGGCGGTGCGTGGCAGCCCTGGACTGATGCAAGCGTGGAAGTTGCCAAACTGCGGGGTGCCCCGCTCCACTTGCGTGCTCGCGACAAGCTAGGACAAAGCTCGCCGGTGCTTGAGGTCAATGCGGTGGACGAGGATGCGGTGGTTCCGTGAGTCTGCCGGGGCGGTTGCATCCGCGCCCCGCCCGCCGTTGCCAAGTTATCCCGCAAAATACCCAAACGGTAAAATTGCGGGATAACTGATGGACACTCTGTACGGCTCTCGGTGCGCTGATTTCACATCGCCCAACGAATAGTGCATGAAGGAGTCCAAGGGCACTTTCAGCTGACTTGGAACCTGTCCGGCTGTCGTCGACAAAACCTCATCCACGGCGATGAAAAGTCGGATCCGATTCTTGAGTGAAGGGCCGTTCATCGTCTTTTCATCGCGTATCTGCCAAGCGCGTTGGTTAATCATGTCGACACCAATCACTCGACCCACCAGCACATAATCTGCGCCACAGGCGAGATCCTTGAGCGAAGCATCAAGTGCAATTGACCCCATCCCTTCACATGTGCAAATGAGCAATAAAGCAGCCGTCAACGTTCGCGACATGGTTTTCCGTTTCAGTGGCCAATTGACTTCCTGAGTTGTTCAGTTGCGTTGACCAAGCTTCAATAACGACAGGCGTAGCCCGTCGAGGGTTGGACCTCATTTTCTGGACCCATCCACAAATCCCGACGGCTCCAGCACCAAGTCTTCGCGAAACTCGGCTGGTCGCGGAGTGCCAATTCGGGAAACTACTCCGCACCACTGGAGCAAGCGCAGCACCTGCCAACCGGTGTCCATTTGTCCTGGCTCCAAGCCAAGCTGGGCGGACTCGGGAAACGCGTGATGGTTGTTGTGCCAGCACTCGCCGTGGGTGAGAAACGCGATCCATGGCAAGTTGGATGCCTGCACACCGGCATCCGGCACGCGCCAGCGACCTCGGCCTGGATGGTGGGCGAAATAGGTGACCACCCAGTGGCTTGCGACTGAGACCGCGACGCGAACGGCGACTCCCCAGACCACCCAAGCCACCCCACCGATTGCACATAGACATGCCGCCAATGCGAATTGATGCAGCGGCCACGTCGCGTCCATCCAGCGATACCAAGGGTCTTGGGCAATTGCCGGCTCTAGCGTGAACCGCGGTGGCCGTTCAAAGCGAAAAGTGCAGTTCAGTTGCCAGAGCGCATCGCGGATCAGTCCGCGTCGGTGCGAAAAAAAATCGTGGCAGGCGGGCTCTCGCTGCGCCCAATCTCTGATGTCATGCACGCGGATGATGCCGAATGGGCCGGCCATTCCTACCAACACGCCGAGCCATACCAAGAAGCGTTCCAGCGGTTTGCTGCAGGTGAAAGCTTGATGGATCAAGCGGCGATGCATGCCGAGCGAATGTCCGAGCAACATCGTCACGTATCCAAGGACGAGGCAACAAACAAGCGCTCCCCAACTGAAATAAATCGGCCCTAGAGTGAGCGCCGTCAACAGCAGCCCGTTGTTCCACAGGCTCTTGAAAGGTGCCCACTCGACTTCGCCTTGGCAGGCATTGGCAGTTTGTCCTTGCACCCTCCAGACTACTTCTCGCATCGTCATTCACAAGCTATTCGAACGCCCAAATCCTAAGCGCTTTCAGCGAGTCACACGACTCTCTTCGCGCCGCAAGCGCAAGCCCCTGCCCGAGCCCAAGCCGCAGTGTTGCGGTAAGGTGGCCGCAAGGGGGCGCCACATGGCGGATCGTTTCGACACTACGCGCTGGAGTTTGATCGCCAACGCGGGCAGCGCGGACCGCGACACGCGCGCGGCTCTAGATGTGCTGTGTCGGACCTACCACCCACCGGTGCTAGCGTATGTGCGTGCCCACCGTGCTTGCCGCGAGGAGGCCGAAGACTTGACTCAAGCATTCTTTGCGCACGTGCTCGATCACCGTCTTGTGGCGCGTGCCGACCCCGCGCGCGGACGTTTTCGCGCCTTCTTGCTGACGTCGCTGAAACACTTTTTGGATACCGACTTCGTGCGTGTGCATGCCCTGCGTCGCGGTGGCGGCACCCAGGGTGTGGATGTTGACGAGATCGAACTGAGCGACGACCAAGGACCCGAGCAGGCGTTCGAGCGCGAGTGGGCAAGGACGGTGCTGCGCGAGGCGCTGGCGCGGCTGGAGATTGAGGTCATCCAGTCCGGCAAGGAATCACTGTTTAAGCGCCTGCGACCATTCTTGCTGGAGTCGCCGGCTGAGTCCGCTTACGCAGCGATGGCGGCCGAATGCGGTCTTCGACGCAATACCCTGGCGGTAGCCGTGCATCGATTGCGTGCGCGCTTGCAGGAACTGGTAAGTGCAGTGGTGGCCGATACTGTAAGCGATGCAGCCGATGCCGAGCGCGAGCTGCGGCAGCTGCGCAGCGGCTTCGCGCAAAAGCCGGTCGCGTAATCGCTGGCAGCAGATTCGGTAGCTATCAACAAGCAAGGATGACCATGACCACGATACCTGCGTTCGCGCGAACGGCGAGCGGCACCGATTTCGGACGCACACGTTGGTCGGTGGTCGCTGCAGTGCAAAGCAGTGGCGAAGCCGATGCGCGCCAGTCCTTGGCCGAGCTTTGTCGTCGCTACTGGGCGCCCGTGTACGCCTATGTGCGTCAGAGCGGGCATCCGCCCGAGGACGCTGCTGCCCTGGTACAGGCATTCCTGAGCCATTTGGTGCAAGAGATTCGCGCCGGTAACCCGTCGGCAGCTGGCGGCTTCAGGGTTTTCTTGCACCGTCGTTTGGAGCAGTTCCTGGCCAAGCAAGATCAGACTGGGCATGCTCCGGTCAGCAACGCGCTGGCTAACCACGCGGGCTCGGCAGCGTCTGCTTCGTCACTTGCCCAGTTCGCCTCGCCTTGGCCGCTGGCCGAGATTGAACAACGCCATCTGAGCGAGCAACTAACGGGCTTGACACCGGCACACGCTTTCCAGCGAGCGTTTGCGCTTGAATTGCTGGCGCAAGCGCTGGAGCAGTTGCGCAGGGAGGCCGAGGGCAGCGGTCGCGAGGCGATGTTCGCTCAGGTGAGGCCGTTTCTCACTCGCGAGCCCGCGCAGGGCGAGTACGCCGACCTCGCCGCCCGCTTGCACAGTTCGCCGTTGGCGACTGTGATCGCGGTGAAACGCCTGCGGCAACGCTACCAAGAATTGGTGGACGCGCAACTCGCACAAACCGTCGGTGGACCGGAGGCATTTGACGCCGAACGCAGTGCCTTGCTGGCGATGTTGGCGGCACCCTCGGCCTGAATTGGCCAGGCCGTGAATCACGACACCCGCGTCGTCGCAGTCCCGCCGCCGGCTAGCGAGTTCGGGCTGCTGGCGCAGTTGGCATTTGCCAGTCGCCACTACTCGCCGCACGAAAGCCGAGCGCCAAGGCATCTGGCCCTGTTGCCGCCGGATGCGCTGGACATGGATTTGTCAGATCCGCTGCAACGTGATTTTGGCGACTACGAGCTGTGCGAAAAGATCGGCCAGGGCGGCATGGGCGTGGTCTATCGCGCGCGCCAGCACAGCCTGGATCGCGAAG
Organism: Pseudoxanthomonas sp.; assembly: GCA_031408455.1. Lineage (GTDB taxonomy): Bacteria > Pseudomonadota > Gammaproteobacteria > Xanthomonadales > Xanthomonadaceae > JANNWF01. The sequence goes on from JANNWF010000214.1 coordinate 3,957, forward strand.
TCGCACTCAAATTGCTTTCCGCGGGACCGTGGGCATCGAGCGAATTCATTGAGCGCTTTCGCCGCGAGGCACAATCCGCAGCGCGCCTCGAGCATCCCAACATTGTCACCGTGTTTGATTCCGGCAATCAGCACGACCTGCATTATTTTTCGATGCGACTGGTGCGCGGCGAGTCACTGGCGGCGCGCCTGCAGCGTCAGAGTCCGCTGCCGCCACGCGAGGCGGCCCGTCTCCTGCGGGTAGTGGCGGATGCGCTCGACTATGCGCATCGGTTGGGTGTGCTGCATCTGGACTTGAAGCCCGGCAACGTGCTGATCGACGAGGCCGGCGAACCGATGGTCGCCGACTTCGGCTTGGCCCGGCGCATCGACCAAGCGTTCGCCGATGAAGGCGACGAAGTGTGCGGCACGCCCTCGTACATGGCACCGGAACAGGCGACCGCGCGTTCGCAACAAATTGGGCGAGCGACCGACATCTACGGCTTGGGCGCGATCCTTTACGAGACGCTCAGTGGCCGACCGCCCTTTCTTGCGGCCACCGCGCAGGCGACCTTGCTGCGCGTGGTCAATGAGCCCTTGTTGCCACCGCGCGAGTACAACCCGGCCATCCCGGCGGATCTGGAAGCGATTTGCCTGCGCTGTCTGCGCAAGGATCCGGCACAGCGTTATGCCACCGCGTCCGCACTCAGCGACGACCTGCGACGCTTTCTTGAGGATCGGCCGGTCAGCGTGCGTCAGCCCGGCGGGGTTGAACGCACGCGGCGCTGGATTCGGCGTGAGCCGCGGGTGGCGGCAGCAGTCGGTGCGTTCGTGTTGGCACTGCTGATCGGACTGACGGTGAGCACGCAGCAATGGCGGCGCGCGGACAATAGTGCGGAAGCCTCGCGCAACTTGCTGTGGGAAGGTCGGCGCGAGTCGGCATTACGTTTGCAGCAGGATGGCAAGGGCTACGACGCGCTGGCGCAGCTGATCGCCAACCTGCGCGAACAGGAAGCTGCCGGGGCGACGGACCAAGCCGCCCTGGAGCAGCGTCGCATCGGTCTGTTGACCGGTCAGGGCGCAGTCCTGATAGACCGCTTCGTGATCGATGATGCCAATCCACTGGCGGTCGAGATCAGCCCCGATGGCAGCACGCTCGCGATCGCTCTCAACGACCAGAGTGTGCGCTGGTACGACACGATCACGCTTAGCGAACGTGGCCGGGTCAGTCTGGCGCAACGCTCCAGTTCCACCGGCGTCCCGCGGGCACCCATGTTGCTCCGCTTCGTCGATGAAAATCGCTTGCGGGTGACGCTGGCCTGGTATCTGAACTACGCCAGCCCGACCGATGGCGATACCTGGCTGGTCGATCTCAAGCGCGGTGCCGTGGTCGAACCGCCGCCGGCGTTCGGCGACTTCGGCGACGCGACTTACAGCGCTGACGGCCGCCACGCACTGTTGCGTGATCGACAGCAGCGGATGCAGCTGTGGCAGGTCGACCCTTGGCAAGCGTTGTCACCGTTGCTCGAAACCAGGCAGGATCCGCTGCCTTGGTTGATCGATCCGCGCGGCCGTTTCGCCATACGCCTGGAAACTGGCATGTTCGGCCTCGCTTTCCATGACTGGCCAGACCTGGCGCCGGAGAGCCAGCTCAGCATGCCCCACCGTAACAGCCGCTCCGGCGTCTCTGCCTGGGCGCTGAGCGGCGACGGCAAGGTCCTGGCACTGGGCGATACCGAGGGTCGAGTGTTCCTGCTTGATGTGGCGAGTCGCACGCTGCGCCCGCTCGCCACCGCGCGTGGACGCGAGATCACCTGGCTCGAGTTCAGCGAGGATGACGCCTGGCTTGCCAGCGCTGGCTTTGATGGAAGCGTCTATGCGTTCGAAGTCGCCAGTGGCGATGCGCTGGCTGCGGGACAGATGCAGCACGATTTCGTCGTGCGCCGCGTCGGCCTGAGTCGGAACCAGCGCCTGCTCATCGCCAGCGGTGAGGGCCAGATCACCTTGTGGCGACTGTCGCAGCGCGGCCAGCGAGCGCTCCCGGCGCATCGAATTGGCGCCGGACCGGCTCCGCATGGTCTGGCCACGAACTATGCCGTGGGCTGGTCGCTGCGCAGCGCCCTGCTCGCCAGCGCCGGCGTGGACGGCCAGGTGCGGCTGTGGCGTCTGCCGGGCTCTCCCACCTTGCCGGCACGTACCCCGCGTCAGCATGCGGAGCCGCTCGCGTTCGATGGCCGGCATCTGGTGGATGTTGAGTGGAACAAGCTGCGCCTGATCAACGCGAACGGCGCGGCATTGAGCGACTGGCGCAGCCTCGCCCAGCCGCCTGGCTTCGCGGAACTGATCGATGGCGGCCGTCAACTGCTGACCACAATCGGGCCATCCCTGCACCTGGAGGACGCGGTGACTTTGCGTCCGCGCGTCCCACCGCTGGCCCTGCCGAACAGCCCTCAACGCCTGGTCATCCGCCCCGACAGCCGCCGGGTCGTGCTCAGCTACGGCACTGGCGGCGAGCAAGGCTTCGAAGAACAGCTGCAGATGATCGACACCCGCAGCGGCCAGCGACTGCCGGGGACGGCGGTCGTGCGGGGCCCGGTGCGTCACTACGCGTTCGCTGCCGATGGGCGGCGACTGCTCGCCGTGGGTCCGGCCGAGGGCGCGACGACTCTGCTTTCCGGCGACGATCTGCGCGTGCTGGCCGAGTATCCGCACGATCCGTTTGAACCGGTGCAATGGGCCGATTTCGCCGCCGGCAGCGAGGACCTGCTTCTGGTGACGCAGGCCACCGACCCGCGCATGGGTAACGACAAGCTGCTGAGCTGGGATCCGGTGAACGACGAGGTCCGCCGCGAGACCCCGTTGGGTCCGATCCAGCCGGCCGCGGTCCTGGCCACGGACGCCGGCAGCCTCGTCACCGGTGGCGCGCATGATGCGATGACGGACACCCAGGGCGTTAGCCGCCTGCTAAGGGAGCGCTTGGCCCCGCCCGATCTGAGCGCGGGCCTGGCGTTGAGCCCGGATCGCCTGTTGATCGCTCGTGGCTACCGGCATTCGGTACAGATTTACGATGCCGCGAGCGGTGTCGCTCTCGGCCCCCCGCTGCAGGCCGACATCACCCCACTCGACGCGATTGCCCAACTCGCATTTTCCCCCGGCGGCGACCACCTGCTGGCACGCAGCGGCTACGGCCACTGGTTGCGTTGGCCGGTCGCGACAGATACCCGAAGCGCGGCGCAATGGGAAGCCGCGCTCGCGCCGCTGGGCCGCGAGCGGGAGCATCAGCGACTGCTGTTCCCGCCCACCGCCGACGAGCGCCGCGTCTTGCGTGAACGCGACCCTGGCCCCTGGCCCATCTCCGAGCCGCGCCCGATCTTGAACCTGTCTGGCGTTACCTACCGCGCAGCAGAAATTCCGGCGCGTGCGCCCGATACGCCAGCGCAGCTCGTCAACCTGGATCCGGTATACAACTTTGGACCCGACGAGATGCGCAACAGCATTTACAACATCGTTTCAGCGATGCGTCCGCTGCCGGCGGGCGTGCAGCGCATCAACGGGGTGGACTTCGACCTTCGCGGCATGGTCCAGGCGGGCTCTGCCGACGACACCTATCTTGGCGGCGAGTTGGGAGTCTCACACGGGATAAGCTGCCTGCCGCTGCCGCCGCAGACGTCCACTGCGGTGAATCTCTTGCTGCGCATCAGCGTGGCACAACCGGTTGCCACTGACACCGTGCTGGCCAGCGTAATCCTGCACTACCAAGATGGCAGCAGCGCGCGGCTGCCATTGCGTGCGGGCCGCGAGGTGCCAGGCTATGCGGACGAGGACGACGCCGTGCCGTTCGCCTTCGCGTCCAGTTTCACACTCGCCGCGCTGGGCATCGACGACCAGCCGCTGCTCGCCCCGCGCCTGAGCAATCCGCATCCCGAGCGGGTGCTTCGCTGCCTGGACATCGACGTCCCCTTTGTTCTTTCGCCGGTGTTGCTCTTAGGCATCACGCTCGACGCCCCCAGCGAAGAAAAAGCGGTCCCTGCTGTAATCGCCGGTGCCATATCCGGTAGAGAGGAGTAGGCTGGCATGGCGAACCCGAAGTTCGCCTTGGCCGCCCCGTCACCCACCGGAGAATGCCGTGAATCGTCCCAATCTGTGCAGCTTGCTCGTCGTCGGTGCCTTGGCCCTCGCGCCAGTTTCTGTCTACGCCTGCGGCGAGGGAATGTTCAACACCGGCAAGGGACTGCCCTACCAAACCTATCTCGCGCCGCGCCCAGCCGCGGTACTGGTCTACTCCACACCTGATGCATCTGGTGCCGAGCAAGAGGATTTGTACGCCGGGCTGCAAAAAGCCGGCCACACCGTCACCGTGGTACGCGATGCGGAAGCCCTCAGGCGCGCCATAGCGGAACTCAGTTACGACGTGGTAATCACGAACTTCGACGTGGTCGATGCGATCCCGACGCAAGTCGGCACGACGTCCGCGACCGTGCTGCCAGTGGTGGCGCGCAACCAGCGCAATTCGCCGCAACTGCGCGACCGCTTCGACCTGTTCGTACTCGACGGCGCCAGCCTCGGCCAGTACCTGAAGGCCATCAACAAAGCCGTCGCCTTACGCACTTGATCGGAACTGACCGCCGCAAAGGGGGAACACTGTGGGGAACCGACTTTCGCGGCTCGTCGCAGTCGCCTTCCTGATGTGGTCGGCATCCGCCCAAGCGCAGCTGTACACGCCGCCCCAGGGCAAGGGCACGGTCGCGGCGACCGTGCAGGTCGTCACCGATCATTGGCACCTTGACTATCAAGGCAACCGGAACGGCGCGGCCCGGATCACCGCCAACTCCCTGTTTCTGAAGTTTGACTACGGACTCACCGATCGCCTCGCGGCAACGCTTAACGCACCCTATATCCAGAAGCGCTTCAAGACCGTGCGCGGTGGAGCCCCGGCGCACAACCCCGATTCGTTCAACGACGGGCACGACGATCACGAGCACGAACACATCGAACGGCTGGACGACGGCACCTTCCACGGTCATTGGCAGGACTGGGGCGTCGGGCTGCGCTATCGCTGGCTGGACGAACCGTTCACTGTCACGCCCTTCTTCAACTACTCCTGGCCCAGCCACGACTACGAGTTTTATGCTCACGCCGCGCCCGGAACGCAGCAGAATCGTACCCAGGTAGGGGTTGCCGTCGGACGACCGTTCGGTCCGCCGTGGATCAACACCTACGCCCAGGCCAGCTATTCCTACACCTTGGTAGAGAAGGTGCTGGACATCAGCACCAACTACAGCACGCTCAATCTCGAGTTGGGGCATCACTTCAGCGAGAAATTCTCGGGCCGCGTGTTCTTCACCTACCGCAAGACCCACGGCGGACTCAATTTCCCGGTCGATTTCCCTTGGCGCGGCAGCGCGCCCGCACCCGACGATGCGGCTATCGTTGCGCGTTGGCTCAACCATGACCGCATCCAGCGCGTCGACTATCTGAATGGTGGCATCGGCTTGGCTTGGCAGTTCGACCAACGCCATTCACTGACGCTGGACTATCTGAAAACCCTGTGGGGCGAGAACGGCCACGAAATTCACAATGCGGTTGCGTTGAGCGTTTACCGCGGCTTCTGAAGCGGTGTTGCCCCTCTGCCGAGCAATCCAAGCCATCGCGGTTGAGGTCCAAGGCGAATCCGGTCGCTTTACTCCAGCAACCGCTCAATCACCCGTCGATACAGCGCCGGCAATTTTTGCAAATCTGCAACCGACACCCGCTCATCCACTTTGTGGATGCTGGCGTTGATTGGGCCGAGTTCGACGACTTCGGCGCCCAAGGGCGCGATGAAGCGGCCATCTGATGTGCCGCCACCGGTGTTCTCGTCAGGAATCACGCCTAAAACATCGGCAATTGCGTTGCGGACGGCGTCGCGGAGTTGGCCGGGGGCGGTGTAGAACGGGTCTCCCGAGCGGTGCCAATTGATCTGCACATCAACCTGGTGCTCGGCGAAACAGGCTTCGATCGCCGCGATCAGGCTGTCGGCGGACCATTGCGGCGAGTAGCGCAGGTTGAATTGCACCTTGGCGCTGCCTGGGATGACATTGCTCGCACCAGTACCCGCATTGAAGTTGGCTATCTGCAGGCTGGTGGGCGGGAAATCGGGATAAGGCTGGCTGTCCCATTGACGCTGGGTTAGCGACAACAAGGCCGGCAGCGCGCGGTGGATGGGATTGATGGCGGCATCCGGATAAGCGACGTGGCCTTGCACGCCGCGCACCGTGACCGTAGCGGTCAATGAGCCACGGCGACCGACACGCACCACATCACCCAAATGCTGGTGCGAGGAGGGCTCCCCGACGAGGCAATAATCAATCGCTTGGCCTCGCTCGCGGAATAGTTGCGCGACCCGCCGCACGCCATCGATTGCATCGCCTTCTTCATCGGATGTGAGCAACAGCGCCAGCGTGCCTGTGTGGCGAGGATGAGTGACAACCAGTTGCTCCAACGCGCAGACGAACGCCGCCACGCTGCCTTTCATATCGGCTGCGCCGCGTCCGTAGAGATGGCCGTCGCGGATCGTCGGCTGAAACGGATCGCTGGTCCACGCCTCTATCGGTCCGGTTGGGACCACATCGGTGTGTCCCAACAGGCAAATCACCGGCGCACCGCTGCCGTGTGTCGCCCACAGATTTTTCACGGCACCAAAATCGAGTTGCTCGATACCGAAACCGGCAGCACGCAGGCGCTCGCCGATCAGCGCTTGGCAGCCAGCATCGTCCGGCGTCAGCGATGCTCGCGCGAGCAACTCTCGGGTGAGAGCAAGAACGTCAGAATCGTTGGCCATGTCTGCGTTGTTCGCGCGAGGATCAGTGAGCGGTTACTTCGATGCGAAACGCAGCGCGTACTGTTTGTCGGTAAAGCCGACACTGACGCTGCCGTCAGCCAACACCGTCACCGGCCGCCGCACCAGCGCTGGATACTCCTTGATCAGCAAGGTCCACTCGGGATCGCTGGCGGGCTCTTTGCGCGCCGCCGGCAGGTTGCGCCAAGTCATCGATGTGCGATTGACCAGCTTCTCCCAACCACCCAACGCCGATGCCCATTGCTTGAGCGTGGGCGCGGCGATGGGGTGCTCGCGATAGTCGATGAAGGTGAACTCGATCTTATGGCGCAACAGCCAGTTTTTGGCTTTGTCGCAGGTGCCGCATTTAGTTAGGCCGTAGAGGGTCATTGGTGTTGAGCTAGTTGCGGGGCTGGGGGCTGGGGGCTGATGCTTACAAGTCCTTACGCTAACGTTACGGAAAGCAGCCGAGCAAGCTCGGCTCTACAACAGCTGCGCAATGGGTTGGCTGACCGAGCGTTTGTAGAGCGGACCGAGCGAAGCGAAGGCGCGCGGCGCGCGAACTTGCTCCGCTGCTGCCGCATTTGGTCAGGCCGTAGAGGGTCATGGCGATGGGGATGGGGGCTGATCGTTACAAGTTCGTACGCTGACGCTACGGAAAGCAGCCGAGCGAGTCTGCGCGCTGCCCGCCTGCGCGCAAACTTGCTCCGCTGCCGTTGGCAATTGCGTGACGCTATTTCGGTTATTTGAACTGTGGCGCAGACATCGTTTTGTGAAGTCGCAGCCGCCAGCCTCGCTTCCGCTTCCCCCGCCCTACGCCCTCAACAACTCATTGATCGACGTCTTGCTTCGCGTCCGCGCATCCACTTGCTTCACGATCACGGCGGCATATAGCGAGTGGCTGCCATCCGCAGCGGGCAAGCTGCCCGCGACAACGACGCTGCCGGCCGGCACGCGCCCATAGCTGACTTCACCGGTCGCGCGATTGAAGATTTTGGTGGACTGGCCGAGGAACACGCCCATGCCAATGACGCTGCCGCGTTCGACGATGACACCTTCGACCACCTCCGAACGCGCGCCGACAAAGCAGTTGTCTTCAATGATCGTCGGTGACGCTTGCAAGGGTTCAAGCACGCCGCCAATACCCACGCCGCCGGACAAATGACAATCGGCTCCGATCTGCGCGCAGGAGCCCACCGTCGCCCAGGTGTCAACCATGGTGCGCGGGCCAACAAAAGCACCGATGTTGACGAAACTGGGCATCAGCACGCAGTCGCGACCCAGATGCGCGCCGCGCCTGACCACCGCGCCCGGCACGATGCGGGCGCCGACATCGACAAACTTCGTCGCATCCGCGTGGTGAAAACGTAGCGGCACCTTGTCCCAATAGGGAGCTGGCGCGCCGTCCATGCGCTGCATTTCGCTGACGCGGAAATACAGCAACACCGCTTTTTTCAGCCAATCGTTAACCTGCCATGCGCCTGCGCGGTCAGCGCCGATTGAATCAGCAACAGTCTGACCGGCCTCGCCACCGATGGGTTCTGCCACACGCACGCGGCCCGCCTCCAGATCATCCAGAACACGCTCGACCGCGGGCCTGACACGCGTTTCTATCTCGCTAGGCGCGAGGTTGCTGCGACGCTCAAATGCGTCTTCGATGATCCAACGCAGGGTTTCAGAATCAGATGGCGATGACATGCGGCTCCGCAGTAGTGGTCACGTCTAGACTGGCAAGCAAGGCATCTTTCAGCGCGTTGGCGGCTTCGTCGGTCAGCGGCGAGTCGTGCTCGTCGCTGATCAGAAAAAAGTCCTCTACCCGTTCGCCAAAAGTCGCAATGCGGGCGTCGTGCACGCGCAAGCCTTGGCTGCGCAGCACGGCGGAAACAATGGCCAGCAAGCCGGGGCGATCCGTACACACCAGACTCATCTCGGTGCGCCCGCCAGTGGTGAGCGAAAACTCCACCCGCGTGGCCACGCGGAAATGCTTCAGTTGCCGCGACATGGCGCGTCGCGCAGTGGGCGTACGCAGCGGCGAACGGCTCAGGGTTTCGTAGATCGCTTCCGCCACTGTGCGGGCACGACGCTCGGGTGAAATGAATTCACTGCCGGCATCCAACACCTGAAAGGTATCCAGACTGTTGCCACGCTTGGAGGTCACGATGCGCGCGTCCATCACGTTCAGACCCAACCGATCCAAGGTCGCGGCGACGGCCGCAAACAGGCCATCGCGATCCGGCGAGTAGACAAACACTTCGAGCGCGCCGGGGCGCTCATGTGCCCGCGCCAACACACGCGGTTCGCCCGGATGCGCATCGGCGATGCCCAAGGTTTGCCAAGCAATCTGCTGCGGTCGATAGCGCAAAAAGCTCTCATCGGGAAACTCTTCCCAGATGCGCGCGATCTCTTCGCCGCCCATGCCGTGGGCGTAGATCATGGCTTCGGCTTCGTTACGGGTTTCGCCGATGCGCTCGATAGCGTGCGTGCGATGTTCCAAACCGCGGCGCAGGGCAAAGCGGGTCGCGCCATACAGGTCAGCCAGCAGGCGATCCTTCCACGCATTCCACAACTTGGGGCTGGTGCCGGCGATGTCGGCTACGGTCAGCAAGTACAGGTAATCGAGTCGCTCGCGCTCACTGACGATACCGGCAAAACGGCGGATGACGTCGGGATCGGCGATGTCCTGGCGTTGCGCGGTAATGCTCATGGTCAGGTGCTGGCGTACCAACCAGCCGACCAGATCGGCGTCCGCATCGGACAAGCCGTGATCGCAGCAGAAGCTCAGCGCATCTTGCGCACCAAGCGCCGAGTGATCGCCACCGCGGCCCTTGCCGATGTCATGAAACAAACCCGCCAGCAGCAACAACTCCGGCTTGCGCAAGCGCGGCCAAACTTCGTACGCCAGACTGAATCGGCTGCGCGAAGCTTCATCGCGAAAACTGGCGATGTTGCGCAGCACGGTCAACGTGTGTTCGTCGACTGTGTAGACATGGAAAAGATCGTACTGCATGCGCCCGGCGACTCTTCCGAACGGCGGCACATACCGACCCAACACGCCGAGCTTGGCCATCCGACCCAAGGTGCTGGCCGCGGCGGGATGCCGCAACAACTGCATGAAGCGTTTGCGCGCCTCGGGATCGGCACGCAATTGCGCATCGACACGCGGCAATGCTTCGCCCAGCGCGCGCGCAGCAGTCGAGTGCAAACCGCGCACTTCGGGCGTGGTCTGCCAGACGTCGAACAGATCAAGTATCGCCAGTGGCCGCTCGCTCAACAAGCGGTCATCACGCAGCCGCAGATAGCCGCCATCGAGTGCGAATTGTTCATCCAGCACCACCCGCGCCTGCGCGCCGCCGAGGCTCTCTTCGAAGCGCTGCATCAAGCGCTCGGACAAACGCAAAACGATGGCGGCACTGCGAAAGTAGCCCTGCATCAGTTGCTCGACTGCAAGATTTTCGCGGTGTTCGTCGCGCAGCTGAAAACGCTTGGCCAAGGCAGTCTGATGTTCGAACACCAAGCGCTCTTCGCGACGACCAGCGACCGAGTGCAGCGCGAACCGCAATCTCGACAGCGCTGCATATTCCCGATGCAAGGCGTCTTCTTCGCCTTCACCCAACACATCCAGAGGACGCAGGCCGGCCAGATCATTGACCCCGAACAGGCGCTGCGCCATCCAAGCCAATGTATGCAGATCGCGTAGGCCGCCTGGACCTTCCTTGAGGTTGGGCTCAAGGTTGTAGGCCGTATCGTTGTAACGCGCATGCCGCGCACGCAGCTCAGCACGCTTGCCGGCAAAAAACTCAGCGGGAGGCCACACACCGGGAGCGTTGGAGGCCGCGTCCAAAGCGCGCATCACGCTGTCGTCGGCGCGCAGCGCACGCAGGTCAAGCAATGCGGTGGCGACCGTGATGTCGGCACACGCGGCCTCCACACATTGGGCAATACTGCGCACCGCATGACCAGGCTCCAGGCCCACGTCCCACAACGCCGTGAAAAATCTCTGCAATGCAGTTTGCGCAGCTTCTTGAGCGGCAAGCTCGCCCAGTACCAGCAGATCAACATCAGAGTGCGGAAACAGCTCGCCACGACCATAGCCACCCGTGGCCAACAGGCTGAGACCGGCCGGTTCGCAGGCGATGGTTTTCCAGGCGCTCAGGCATACCGCGTCGACGGCGGCACAGCGTCCGCGCAGCAACTCGCCGACCTCGGTTCCCGCATCGAATTCCGAATCCAGCCTCGCCCGTGTCGTCGCCAGCACCTCGCGAGCGGCTTCGCGCCAACCGTCCTTGCCGACGGCTGTCAGTCGCTCAAGCAAAGACACATGAGGGGCGATCGGACTCACAGCGTCGAGCTCATAACCAGCCGGCGTCATCGCTGCGTGGGGTCAGCACTTCGTAGCCGGTTTCGGTGACCGCAATCGTGTGCTCCCACTGCGCCGACAAAGAGCGATCACGCGTGACGACCGTCCAGCCATCCGGCAGCAAACGTGTGTGGCGTTGGCCGGCATTGATCATTGGCTCGACGGTGAAGGTCATGCCCGGCTGCAACCGCATGCCGGTGCCAGGCTGGCCGTAGTGCAGCACCTGCGGGTCTTCGTGATACACGCGGCCAATGCCGTGGCCGCAGTACTCGCGCACCACCGAGAAGCGCTGACTCTCCGCATAAGTCTGAATGGCGTGCCCCACATCGCCCAAGGTGGCACCCGGCTTGACCGCACGGATGCCGCGATACATCGCTTCGCGCGTCGTCTCAACCAAGCGTTTGGCCAATACCGTGCCTTCGCCAACAATGAACATGCGGCTGGTGTCGCCGTGCCACCCGTCCTTGATGACTGTGACGTCGATATTGACGATATCGCCGTCTTTCAGAACCTTGGCGGGGCTGGGCACCCCGTGGCAAATGACATTGTTGACCGAGGCGCAAATGGTGGCCGGAAACGGAATCCGCCCCGGCGCTCCGCCATAACCCACATTGGCGGGCACTGCCTTCTGTTCACTAACGATGTAGGCGTGGCAGCGCGCGTCGAGTTCGGCGGTGGTAACCCCCGGCACAACATAGGGCGTGATCATCTCCAGCACTTGTGCGGCCAGCTTTCCGGCCACGCGCATACCCTCGACATCTGCCGCAGATTTGATGGTGATTGACATGATCCAGATAGTCCCATAGTTGCGGCTAGCCTAGCCAGCCGCTATCCTTCGCCGGCTTTGTTGAAAGCGCAGCGCTTGTCGCTACGTATTCTGCATCCCGCCCACGCCGGGCGTCACCGGTGAATTCGCACCCGCGTCGATCCGCCATGTCGGGGTGTCCGAACGACCTTTCGAGGCGGCTTTTCGAAGCTGGCTTTTTGAGGCTGCCTTTTTGAGGCTGCCTTTTTGAGATCATTCGGATTCGTCATGGAGCCGCGGGGAGGTCAAACCCGGAGCTACTCACCGCCTACATTAATGGCGGCTTGGCTCCTATTGTTATCCAAGGAAATTCCATGCCCCAAGTCACCATGCGTCAGATGCTGGAAGCCGGCGTCCATTTCGGCCACCAGACCCGTTACTGGAACCCGAAGATGGGTCAATTCATCTTCGGTGCGCGCGGCAAGATTCACATCATCAATCTCGAAAAGACCCTGCCGCTGTTCAACGACGCGATGAATTTCGTCTCCGGCGTTGCCCAGAAGCGCGGCAGCATCCTGTTTGTCGGCACCAAGCGTTCGGCGCGGGATTCGATGAAAGAGGAAGCCATACGTTGCAACATGCCGTACGTCGCCATGCGTTGGTTGGGTGGCATGCTGACCAACTTCCGCACCGTCAAACAGTCGATTGCGCGCTTGAAAGAGCTGGACGCGATGGCCGTTGATGGCAATTACGGCAAGCTGGTCAAGCACGAAGTGCTGGGCCTGCAGCGCGAGCGCGAGAAGCTGGAAGCGACCTTGGGCGGCATCAAGAACATGAATCGTCTGCCTGACGCATTGTTTGTGATCGACATCGGCCACGAAAACATCGCCGTGCAGGAAGCCAAGAAGCTGGGCATCCCGGTCATCGCCGTGGTCGATACCAATTACAACCCCAACTTGGTCGACTACGCCATTCCGGGCAACGACGACGCCATTCGCGCCGTGCAGCTGTACGCTCGCGCCGCCTCGGACGCCGTGCTGGAAGGCAAGGCCGCAGCGCCGATCATCGGTGGCGCCGACGATGAGTTCGTTGAACTCGATGCCGAAGGCAACCCGGTGGCCATGCGCGACAACGAGCGTGCCAAGCCGGCACCGCGTCGTGACCGTGACCGTCCGGACCGCGCGCCGGGCAACAAGCGCCCCGGCCCGGGTGCTGGCCCGCGTCGCGCCGCTGCACCGCGTCCTGCTGACGGCTAATCAACGAAACCGTCCACGCCGCGCAAGACTCTCGTCATGCGCGGCGGTGAGACTACATAGCGCTGCGACTGTCTGGCTGCGCTGATCGGTTCGTAGGGCGGGTCTTGACCCGCCGGTCTCGACCCGCCATCGGGCACCTCGCAGACCGGTGCATCGCAACGCCCACAATCCGCGGTGGGCTTGCGTCTGGCTAAACCTCGAAACCCGTTCGAACTGGTCTTGATCCACTCAAGCCAGACACTCGAATCAAATCCCGTCTCAAGGACTCTCATGGAAATCACTGCAAGCCTGGTCAAGGAACTGCGCGAGCGCTCTGGCGCCGGCATGATGGAGTGCAAGAAGGCACTCACCGAAAACAGCGGCAACATCGACAGCGCGATGGAATATCTGCGCAAGTCAGGTCTGGCCAAAGCCGACAAGAAGTCTGGCCGCGTGGCCGCTGAAGGCCGCATCGTCAGCGCTCAGGAAGGCGGCAATGCGGTCCTGATCGAGATCAATTCCGAAACCGACTTCGTCGCCAAAGACGAGAACTTCTTGGGCTTTGCGGCGGCGGTTGCTCCGGCTGTGCTGGCCTCGGATGCAAGCGATGCCGAAGCGCTGAAGTCAGTCGCGCTGGCCTCGGGCGAGACCATCGAAGATGCGCGCCTTGCCTTGGTCGCCAAGGTTGGCGAAAACGTGCAAGTGCGTCGCTTGAGCCGTGTCTCCGGTAACAACAACGTCGCCGCGTACTTGCACGGCGGTCGCATTGGCGTGCTGGTTGAGTTGAACGGCGGCGACGCCGAGCTTGCCCGCGGTATCGCCATGCATGTGGCCGCGATGAACCCGCCTTACAACAAGGCCGCCGATGTACCGGCCGACTTCATTGCCAAGGAAAAGGAAATCGAGCTGGCCAAGATGTCCGACAAGGACCGCTCCAAGCCAGCCGAGATCCTGGAAAAGATTATCAGCGGCAAGATGAGCAAGATCGTCAACGAAGTCACCCTATACGGCCAGCCGTATGTGCTGAACACCGATCAAAGCGTCGAGGCTGCACTCAAAGCGGCCGGTGCCGACGTGATCGGCTTCCAGCGTTTGGCGGTCGGTGAAGGCATCGAGAAAGTGGTCGAGGATTACGCCGCTGAAGTGATGAAGCAGGCTGGGTTGGCGTAAGGAATCAGCTCAACGCTCGTCGTCCCCGCGGCGGTGAGCGTAGCGAGTGAACTCACCCAAACGCTGGATTCCGGCGTTACTCGCGCTGCGCGCTCGCCCTTCGGGCCAGCTTCGCTGTTCGCTCGCTGCGCTCACAGTCGCCGGAATGACGATTCTTTAGGGTTGAGCCAACGGTTGTGAAGTTGAACTGAGCACCTGAACCCCACCAAGGCCGCGGGAAACCGCGGCCTTGTCGTATCTGCGGCTAGTTGAGCCTGAACAATCGGTGCAGTTGTTTAGGCGTCTCGCAGCGCTTTCGCTACACTGCGCCAGTTTTGCCTGCTCATCTGCCCGCTCATTTGCCCACTGGATAGCCGACCGTGAACGCCACTGCCCCATTGAGCACCGATCCAATCAGCAGCGACCCAATCAGCACCATCGCAACGATCAGTCCCACCGGCACCCCCAAGTACAAGCGCATCCTGCTCAAGTTGAGCGGTGAAGCGCTGATGGGTCGCGAGGATTACGGCATCGATCCGGAAGTGCTGTTTCGCTTGGGTCGCGAGGTGCTGGATGTCAGCCGCGTCGGCGTGCAAGTGGGCGTGGTGATCGGCGGTGGCAATATATTTCGCGGCGCAGGGCTGGCTGCAGCCGGCATGGATCGGGTCACTGGCGATCACATGGGCATGTTGGCGACCGTGATGAATGCGCTGGCACTGCAAGACGCCATCGAGCAACTGGGCGGCGTCGCGCGCACGATGAGCGCGCTAAAGATCAATGAAGTTTGCGAGGACTACATCCGCCGCCGCGCGATTCGCCATTTGGAAAAAAACCGCATCGCCATTTTCGCTGCCGGCACCGGCAATCCGTTTTTTACCACCGATTCCGCCGCTGCGCTTCGCGCGATTGAAATCGGCGCGGGCTTGCTGCTGAAGGCGACCAAGGTCGACGGCATATACGATCACGATCCTAAGCATTATCCGGACGCTAAACGCTTCGATTCGTTGACCTACAACGAGGTGATCGCCCGCGATTTGAAGGTGATGGACACCGCCGCCTTTGCCTTGTGTCGGGACTACAGCATCCCGTTGCGCATCTACGATATGAGCCGACCGGGCAGCCTGATGCGGATCGTCTGTGGCGAATCGATCGGCACGTTGGTGAGCTAAATAACTGCTCACCCACCACTTTCGCGATTGCCGATGCCGATAGTGGCCGGCTAGTCCGCTGTCGCTTCGCCTCTGCTCGTGCTGGCGTCAACCGCGCGCCTATAATTCGTCTCCCGATCTTTTCGATTTCATTGACGTTTCTGGAGCACACCATGGCCGAACCTATCAGGCTCGATACCGTTAAGTCCGACGCACAAACGCGCATGCAGAAGAGCGTTGAAGCTCTGCGTCATGACTTGACCAAACTGCGGACCGGCCGCGCGAGCACGGCCTTGGTCGATCATCTGAAGGTGAACTACTACGGTTCCGATGTGCCGCTTTCACAAGTGGCCAGTGTGACCATTGCCGATGCCCGCACGCTCAATATCGCGCCATGGGAAAAGAACATGGTCAGCGCGGTGGAGAAGGCCATTCTTGCCTCTGATCTTGGGCTGACGCCCAACACCTCCGGCCTGCTGATCCGCATCAACCTGCCCGCCTTGACCGAAGACCGTCGCCGCGAGCTGTCCAAACACGTCTCCCACGAGGGCGAAAGCGCCAAAGTGGCGATCCGCAATATTCGCCGCGATGCGATGCAGCAGGTCAAAGAGCTGCTGAAGACTAAACAGATCACCGAGGACGAAGAAAGCCGCGCTGAGCTCGACGTACAAAAGCTCACCGACCGACACGTGAAAGAAGTCGATGGCGTGGTCAAACACAAAGAAGACGAGTTGATGTCTGTCTGAGCACGCGAGCCGACCCTCGCGTGAGCGCAGCCATTTCTGTCCCGCCTAACGATGCAAGCCGTGGTCCGCGCCACATTGCCATCGTCATGGATGGCAACGGGCGCTGGGCAAAAGTCCGGATGCGCCCACGCACTATCGGCCATCGCGCCGGCGCACGCGCTGTCAACCGCTGCATCGATTGGTGCCTGGTCCAAGGCGTCGAAGCGCTGACCTTGTTTGCATTCTCCAGTGAGAACTGGCGACGGCCGGCCGAAGAAGTCAGCGCACTGATGCAGTTGTTCATGCGCGCGCTGGATCGTGAAGTTGATGAGCTTGCCAGACGCGGCGTTCGCCTGCGTTTCATTGGTGATCGCCAAGCCTTCAGTGCCGACCTGCAGCAGCGAATGACCCGCGGCGAGCGGGTGACCGAGGCAGGCCTGCGCCTCAATCTGACCATCGCCGCCAACTACGGCGGTCGTTGGGATATCGCCCAAGCCTGTCGGCAGGTTGCCCACGCCGCTGCCAATGGCAGCATGGCCATCGACAGCATCGATGAAGCAAGCCTCGCGCCCTATCTAGCGATGGCCGACTTGCCGGCGGCTGATCTGTTCATCCGCACCGGTGGCGAACAACGGATTAGCAATTTTTTGCTATGGCAACTGGCTTACTGCGAGCTGTATTTCACCGACACTCTGTGGCCCGATGTGGATGAGAACACCTTGAATGCGGCGGTGGCTGAGTTCACTCGCCGCGAGCGCCGCTTCGGGATGACCAGCGAACAGCTGCGCGCGAGACCGGCCCCATGAAGCAGCGCGTGATTACGGCCTTGGTGTTGGCGCCGCTTGCGATAGCGTTGATCCTGTTGGCGCCAACCGTCTGGTTCATGGCGGTGCTCACCATCGCCCTGCTGCTAGGCCTGTGGGAATGGACGCGGCTGATCGATATCCGCACGCTGCCCGCGCGCGCGGCGGTGCTGCTGCTCAACATCGGCTTGATGGCGGCGCTTGCTTTGTATGGCTGGCCGCAGGCGTTCATGTACGTCACTGCAGCCGGTGCAGCGAGTTGGCTGCTGGTGTGTCTGTGGCTGTGGCAGCCCAGCTTTGCCAGCAGCCCGGCGGGACAGCCGCTCAAATTGCTCGCTGGCAGCCTGATGATTGTGCCGACTTGGTGTGCGATTGCTTTGCTGCACGCCGACGCTCCCTTGGGGCCGGGATGGGCATTGTTCGGACTGATGTTGGTGTGGGCCGCCGATACCTTTGCCTACTTTGCGGGCAGTCGGATAGGTGGGCCCAAGTTGGCACCGCGTATCAGCCCGGGAAAGACCTGGGCGGGGTTCTGGGGCGGACTGGTAGGCGCCTGCGTGATCTGCATTCCAGCAGCACCGCTGCTGGGTCTGGCGTGGTCACGCTTGCCGGTATTGATTGGATTGGCCTTGGTGGTGGCGCTGGCCTCGGTGGTCGGTGACTTGTTCGAGAGCCTCATCAAGCGCCAGGCCGGTGCCAAGGATTCGGGTACCCTCATTCCTGGCCATGGCGGCGTGCTGGATCGGATCGACAGCGTGGTCGCTGCCTTGCCGGTGTTCGTCATCGGCAAGCTGCTGCTTGGGCTGTGACGGTGATTACCGCTTCGATGAACTGCTTGCGCGTCTCGCCGATAGATTCGACAAGTAGCCCG
>JANNWF010000215.1:0-4930 GCA_031408455.1 Pseudoxanthomonas sp.
AGAGTTTGCATTCACGGCCACCGCAGTGCCTGTGAACGCCTTTGCCGGCGGCAGCTTTGGATCCTTTACTGCGCCTGGTCCTGCGACTCAAGTGGGTACCGCCAACATCACGGTCAACAGCTGCAACAGCATGTCGGTGACTTTCACCATGACGCCGGCATCCGGCCTGTCGGGCACCACGGTCAACCTGCAGCCGTTCTTCGAGAACCCCAGCTGCGCCTACACCAAGACCTTCACCACCTGCCCCAGCTTCTCGACCGCGGTGCCCGCGTTTGGTGCCCGCTCCTGCCAGCTCAGCGGTAATCTCCTGAGCAATGAGTTCAAGCTGACCAACGACATCACCTGGGTGCTGGAAGGCAAGGTCGGCGTCGGTGGTGACAACGCCACGCCTGCCACCCTGCGCATCGAGCCGGGCACGTTGCTGGTGGGAACGGGCGACACATTCGATCATCTGGCCATCAACCGTGGCTCGAAGATTTTTGCCGAAGGCACTCGCGATGCTCCAATCGTGCTGACTAGCCCATTTGAGTTGCCGGGCTTCCCGGGCAACCCCAATCCGAAAGATATCGGCGGCTTTGTCATCTCTGGCAACGCACCGGCCAACTGCAACCCCAACTGCGTCGCCGAGTGGGATCCGACCAACCGCTATGGCGGGACCAATGCCGCCGACAACAGCGGCGTCGTGCGCTATATGCAAGTGCGCTATGCCGGCTTCATCTTCACCACCAACCGCGAGCTGAACTCGTTCACGTTCAACGCGGTCGGCAGCGGTACCACGCTGGAATACTTGCAGTCATACCGCGGTGGTGACGACGGCCTGGAATTCTTCGGCGGCACCGCCAACGTCAAGTACTACATTGACAGCTGTGGTGGTGACGACAGCATCGACTGGGACGAAGGCTTCAACGGCAAGATGCAGTACGCCCTCGCCAACCAGCGCGGCTGCGATGGTCAGGACCATGGTTTCGAAGTCTCCAACAGCCCGACCAACTTCGACGCCTCGCCGCGCTCACGGCCGACCGTGGCCAACGTCACCCTGCGCGGTGGCGCCGGTGGCTCGCGCGATGGCTTCAACATCAAGGACGGCACCGGTGGCAACTGGTTCAATGTGCTGGCGACCGGTTACAGCCGCGCTTGCGCGCGCATTGAAGGGCTGCCCACGCAAACCGCATCGGGTCCGACGGCGACGCTGACCGGAACCCTGACGCTGCAAAACTCCATCGTCAGCTGCACCAACAACTTTGGCGACGGCACCGGCGTCACCGCCGGCTATACCGCCGCTTGGTTTGCCGCACAAGCGGGCAACGAAGCACGCGCCCTGAACCTGACGGGCTTCCTGCCAAGCGCCACCTCCAATGTCACAGGCAAGAACTTCGTCCCGACCAGTGACTGGTTCGAGCCGACCGACTATGCCGGCGCCTTCCGCAGCAACGATCCGAAGGACAACTGGACCACCGGCTGGACTTACCGCATCAACGAGTAAGTAACTCGCTGCGTCCTCCGACGCTAGCAAGACGACGGGTCGGCAGCAATGCCGGCCCGTTTTGCTTTCTGCCGCGCGGCAAGCAGAAAGGGGTGCCCCTTTCTGCTTCCGCTCGTCGATCAGGGCATCTGGTTCGGGACTGGCGGTGCCCAGGGACTGTTCGGATTGATGGGCTGTCCTGGCCAATAGATCTCAAACGGACCGTACCAGGGCGAACCCACGTAGCCACCGTTGACTGCCTGAATGTCACTTGCGTTCATCGTTTTCATGGACTGTCCTCGTGCACTCATTGCATGTCAGGGAATGGCGTCGGCCAAGGAAACGGGCCAGGACCCGGAATCGGCCACGGCATCGGGAAAGGCATGGGGAATGGGAAAGGTTGTGGGCCGGGGAACGGAAACGGATCTGGCCACGGGGATACCACGGCACCGCTGACGGCGTCGAGCGTGTGGAGTTCGAGAGTTTTCATTGGATTTCCTTATGAATTAAGGCGGATCAAGTCGGATTGAGCCGTCACTGACTCAGTCCGATCGGTTTCGAGGGGCGAGCTGCCTAGCGCGTCCCAGTGTTCAAAAACATGCGAACGGCGCGACCGTTCAATACAGAAGGAGGTCCGGAGAGGGCAGCCCAGGAAACGGAATCGGCATTGGGAACGGCATCGGCATCGGCCAAGGCAAAGGACACGGGATGGGCAGCGGGAACGGCAGCGGGAACGGAAATGGTTGGCTGATCGCACCGCCGACGGCGGCGATCTCGAGGGTGTTGATGAGTTGCATTGGCTGTCTCCTTGAAGGGTGAGGTGGATGGGCTGAATTGCTGGGAGAGTGAATCGTTCGATCTTGCTCTCGAAGAACAGACTCGCAGTGCCGATCCCAAGTCGATCAGTCGCTACGCTTCAGGACGGGCGCAACCCGGGATTTTTCTTCACCTCGCAAAGGAGCCACGGCCGCTGATCTAAGGCCGCGCCGAAACACGAGTAAGCAGCTATCTCTCCTGTGTGGACTAAATGCATGTCTGGCTCCCTGTTTCGAACCGAGGCCATCGAGAACCAGCGCGGCACCTGGATGGGCTCGATCGCGTTGGCGCAGCCACCCGCTCTGCGCCTGCTTGCAGCCGGCGCAGCACTGCTTGGCGTGGGGCTGTTGGCGCTGTTGGTGTTCGGTCAATACAGCAGCAAGGCGCGCGTCAGTGGCCAACTGGTGCCTGACCGCGGACTGATCGCGGTGACCGCCTTGAGCGCAGGCGTAGTGGTCGAACGACGCGTGCAAGAGGGTGATCGCGTGCGCGCCGGTGACGTCATCGCGATCATCTCGGGCGAACGCCAGAGCCGCAGTGGTGGCACCCAAGGCGAGATCGGTGAGCAACTGGCATCGCGCCAACGCAGCCTGCGCCGAGACATGGAGCAATTGCGGCAACTGCACGAGGAGCAACTCGCAGGCGCACAGTCTCGGCTGTCGGCCGCGCGCGCTCAGCGTCTGCAACTGGAACAGGCTCTGGAAACCCAGAGCGAGCGCGCTCGGCTGGCCAACGAGTCGCTGGCGCGCTTCGAGGAGTTGGCCGTTCGCGGTTTCGTTTCCAAGCTACAGCTACAGCAGGCGCGCGAGGCAATGCTCGAGCAGCAGGCACAGACGCTGGCGATGGGCCAGCAGCAACTGGCTCTGGCGCGCGAAATCGCTGCACTCGAACAGGATCTCACCGAGCTGCCGCTGCGCGCCGCCACCCAGCAGGGCGCGATCGAGCGCGAGCTCGCCATGGTCGGTCAGGAGTCAGCAGAGAATGCGGCGCGCTTGGATCAGGTCATCAAGGCACCGGCCGATGGTGTCATCGGTGCGTTGCTGGTGCTGCCCGGCCAAAGTCTGCGTGCGGGTCAGGTGGTGGCCAACCTGGTGCCTGACGGTTCACGCCTGGAGGCGCACGTATACGCCCCCAGTCGGGCGATCGGATTTCTGGCGGCGGGCAACGAGGTCCAGCTGCGCTACACGGCCTTCCCACACCAGAAATTCGGCCATCAACGCGGGCGCATCCGGCAAATCTCACGCAATGCGCTGACCCCGGCCGAGCTCGACGCCATGGGTATTTCGACCGCGCAGGATGTGATGTATCGCGTCATCATCGAGCTCGATGTCGAACACGTGCGCGCCTACGGCCGCGATGAGCCGCTGCGGCCGGGCATGGTGCTCGAAGCCGACGTGCTGCTGGAACGGCGGCGCCTGTTTGAATGGGTGCTGGAGCCGTTGTTTGCGGCGGCGGGCAAGGTCTAGTCTTGAGGGATTTCCCCGGCTCTGCCGGGGTGGCAGTAGTCGTTTGACAGTTCCCCCAGCATTGACCCAAATAAAAGCACGACCGGATGTGAGCCAGCTGCGAGTAACGCGGGCCGGCACGAAGCCTGCCGCTACGGTCAGGTAGTGCGCACTGGTTGTGTTCGGTCACTCTGCCCTCTCGAGCCGGCGGGCTTTGTCCATCAAGCAAGCTGCCCGTAGCAACTCCTTCTCCCCGCGCGGGGAGAAGGGCATGCAACTGCTGAAACTCCGGTCCAATGAGCTTCGGCGATAAGCGTCCAGCCCGAAGAGATCGGGGGCGCATCGATCTGCAATGTCATCTTCAATTGCTGCCGCGTCCATAGGGCTTTCTGCATCCGCGTAGGGGTAACCCTTGTGGTCGCCCGGCTGGTGAGCTCGTCGTCTCGCGCAATTCGCGGAGCAGGGCGGCTGTGGGTTTTTCGGCCGCTCTTAGCGCCTCCGTCACCCATGCCCGGCTTTTGCCCTGTCTCCTCATCACATCTTGCCACTGGTCGCACAGCGAACCGCACAGCTTGGAACGCTTTCATCTGCCCGCAAGCGGAGAAAAGCAAAGGCTGGGACTTTGGCTGGCTGGATCTACGCGTCTTACTGCGCGAGCCTCAGCGGCGAGATGTGATCAAGCGATAGGTCTTCTTTGGCGGGAGAAACCTGCCAATCCGTCGGACTTGGATAGCGGTCGGGGGAAGTTTTTCTGTTCGGCTTTGTTCAACCATCTTCCACGCAGTTCGAGTGAGATTTCTTGATCGAACCGCACTGCGGCTCGCGAGTATCTCTACCAAGGCGATACGACATCTCGTCGATTCGCGGCAAAGGCAGCAAGCCGCGATTCGACGAGCACTTGTAACGCCCCGTTACCCCCGCATACGCGGGGTCCTTGTTCGCCTATCAACGAACGCCTCCTCCCAACCCAAAAAAAGGAATGAACACATGAACACTCTCTCCAATGCACAGCTGAACGACGTCTCCGGTGGCCCGATTCCGGTCATTGTTTGGTACGTCGGAGGCGCTGTCCTCAGTGCCATCGGCGGCGCCGCTGCCGGCTACTTGGCTGGTACCTCCCAGACCGTCACCGTCACCAACACCATGACCTGCAACGCGCCTGCGCCCGCGCAGCAGTAAGGGACCAACACGCGCCGGTCGTCTTGGC
>JANNWF010000216.1:0-5697 GCA_031408455.1 Pseudoxanthomonas sp.
GCGACCAGCCGTCTTCGTCCGGAATCAACAATTCAGCCGGATCAAGACGCGCGACTTCGCTGATTAGGGCATCCTCGTCAGCGACTTCGGCGACCAGAAATCGCCCGCCGGCTAGATCAGCCCACGCCAGACCGAGCCCCGACTTGGTCTTTACGACCGCCATCAACAAGGTGTCGCGCCGATCCTGCAGCAAGGCTTCGTCGGTGACCGTGCCGGGGGTGACGATACGCACGATTCGGCGTTCGACCAGGCCCTTGGCCTGCGCCGGATCGCCAATCTGCTCGCAGATGGCGATCGACTCGCCGAGCGCCACCAGCCGCGCGAGATAGCCTTCGGCGGCGTGATACGGCACGCCCGCCATTGGAATCGCTTGGCCGGCGCTTTGGCCGCGCTGGGTCAAGGTGATGTCGAGCAGACGCGCCGCCTTGCGGGCGTCGTCATAGAACAACTCGTAGAAATCGCCCATGCGAAAGAACAACAGGATGTCCGGCTGCTCGGCTTTGGCGGCAAAAAACTGCCGCATCAGCGGCGTGTGTGCCGAGAAGTCTTGACTGGGATCGGGCGAAGCGGTCACGTGGCGGTCACGACGGGACGAGGGCAGGGCATGCAGGCGGGTTGGCGGCGAACCGCGTGAGGCGCGACAGTATGCCAGTGGGCTATCGGCAAACGAGCGAGATCGGATGCGACCTGGGTTAGTATGCGCAGCGCTTTCGAGCCCTAGCGCGGACGTTTAACTTATTTTTCCGGCGACTGACTCTACGCTCGCTGCCAGGCGACGTGTCCCATCGACGCAGCTCGACCGGGTGTCAAAAGTGCCCTCGCCCATATCGAATCGTCGGCATCACTGGGACTCGGCACCGCAAGGATGCGGCGGGGTGTGATTGCAACACTCTTCATTGATGAAATCGTCATGCCGCTTGGAACGGCTGCGGCAAACTTTGTCCATACGTTTTGTCCGCATCGATTGTCACTGCGAGTCGCGCCTAATGTCCGAATCCAACGCCGATATTTCACAGCTGCTAGTGCGCTGGAAGGGCGGCGACCGTGCGGCGGAAGCCGCCTTGTTCGATGCCGTCTATCCGCTGCTGCGCCAGGTTGCAGCGCGCAGCCTGCGGTCGAGCTCGCCGGTCACGCTGCAAGCGACTGAGTTGGTCAACGAAGCCTACATGCGCCTGCTGCCGCAGCAGCGTCTCGACTGGCAGAATCGTTCGCACTTCTGCGCCATTGCGGCGCATGCCATGCGCAAGGTGATCAGCAATCACATTCGCGACCGGCATGCGCAGAAGCGCGGCGGCTTCGATGCCAAGCATGTGGATTTGCAGGAGGCGGAACTGCAACCCAGCCATGACGAACAACAATTATTGCAGTGGCTGAGCCTGGACGAGGCATTGGAAGCACTGGAACTGATCAACGCGCAGGCCGCGCGTGCCGTGGAGCTGCGCCATATCGCCGGCTTCGATGCCGAGCAGACTGCCGAAGCCCTAGGGGTATCGCTGGCAACCGAAGGCCGCCTGTGGCGTTTTGCGCGCGCTTTTTTGCAAGCCCGTATCGAGGGGTTGCCTTGACGGCTGCGGCCGCCGAACAGGACGCCCTGCTTGACCTGTTCGATGAATTACTGACGTTGAACGAGCCTGAGCAAGCGCAGCGCCTTGCTTTGCTGGATCCGCAGACCGCGCACATGCTGCGTAGCATGCTGGTTGCCGATGCGCGCCCCGACAGTGGGTTGCCGGAGGTGCCGTTTGCCTCTGTGGCCAGCAGTTGGGATGGTCTGGAGCCGGGGCAGACACTGGGCAACTTTGAATTGCTGCGCCTGGTGGGACGCGGCGGCATGGGTCAAGTGTATCTGGGCCGGCGCTTGGGCGACGTGCAGCAGCTGGCGGCGGTCAAGGTGCAGCTGCCGCTGGTCGCCACCGACGAAACCCTGCGCCGCTTCCGCTTGGAACGCCAGATGCTGGCGAGCCTCGAGCACCCCGCGATCGCGCGCCTGATCGAATGCGGCGAGGATGCCAAGGGACGCCCGTATTTTGCGATGGAGTGGATCGACGGCGTCAGCATCGATGCCTACTGCGACCAGAACAAACTGGGTCTGAAGGCGCGGCTGCAATTGTTTGCGCAACTCTGCGATGGCGTCGACTACGCCCATCGGCATCTGATCGTGCATCGCGACATCAAGACCAGCAACATCATGGTCACCACCGAAGGTCAGCCCAAGCTGCTGGACTTCGGCATCGCCAAGGCCCTGGATACGCCCGCTGCCGCGATGGACAACACGGCCACGCATGCGCGCTTCTTCTCGCCCAACCATGCCGCACCGGAACAGGTGCTGGGCGCGGCGATCACCATTGGCTGCGATGTCTACGCTCTCGGTCTCTTGCTGTATCAGTTGCTTTGCGGTCTGCGGCCCTACGAGCTGACTGGCTTGTCACCGCGCGAAGTGCAGGCGCAGATCTGCGAGTTGACGCCGCCGGCTGCTAGCGTGCGTCTGGCAGCGCTGCAACGCAGCGATGGCGCAGCGGCAAACCTGCTCGCGCAGCAACGCGGCAGTGCGCGCAGCGCCACGCTGATTCATGCCCTGCACGGCGATCTTGATCGCATTACGTTGCATGCACTGCGCAAGCGCCCCGAAGAACGCTATGCCAACGTCGCTGAGCTGCGCGCCGACGTGCAGCGCTATCTCGCAGGCGAAGCGGTTCTGGCACGTGGCATGGGTCGTGGTTATCGCCTGTCGAAATTCGTCGGCCGGCACAAGGTGGCAACCGCCCTCGCTGCCGGCTTTTCGATAGCGCTCTGCATTTTCTTGTTGACGCTTATGCTCCAAGCCGCTGCGCTGCGCCGCGAACGTGACGAGGTCGCGCGCCAGCTGCAGCGCGTCAAGGTCGAACAGGCGCGCGCCGAACAAGTCACTGCGTTCATCGAACAGACCTTCGCGCAGGCCAATCCCGCGCAGGCCTTGGGCAAGAAGTTGACGATCGACGACGTGATCGACGCCGGCGCGCGCACCCTGAATTACGCCCAGTTCGACGATCCCGAGCTGCGCCATCAAATGCAGCTCAGCCTGGCGCGCGTCATGCAAAGCTTGGGCCGCGATGCGGAAGCGGCGAGTCTGGTTGCCGACATCGACCCGCAGTTACCGGCGACTCGGCGTTTGGCGTCGTTAAGCCTGCAGTCCGAGTCGGTCGCATTCTCGGGCGATACGGCAGAGGCCATGCGACTGAGCGATGAAGCAGAGCGTCTGCTGGCCAATGAACCCGACATCGCAGGTGCTGAAGCAGGACATGCGTGGTTGGCCAGAGGGCGCGTGCTGCGCATAGCCGGCGAGCGAAAAGCTGCGCTCGCCGCCGCTGAACGTGCGATAGCATTGCTCAACCCGAGCGTCGACAGCGAGTTTGTTCGCTACTCGGAGGCGCTGCGCTTGCGCGCGCGCGTGCTGCTGGGACTGGGCGAGAGCGCCCCGGCGCAAGCGCAGTTGAGCGAACTGTTGCAGTTACAGCGGCAGCGACTCCCCCGCTACCACCCCGCGAAACTCGACACCTACCGCTTGCTGTCCTTTGAACTCACGTTAACCGGCAAACTCGAAGAGGCCGACACGCTGCTGGCCGAGTACGTCGCCTCCGCTGAAAAAGTCTTCGGCGCGGACAGTCTGCAACTGGCTTTCGCCTTGAATGGCCGAGCGATTCTGCGCACCGAGCAGGGCGACCGCGACCGCGCGAGCTCCGACTACGACACCACCCTCGCCATTCTGCGCAAGCGCCTTGGTGAGGATAGTGCGACCGTCGGCCTGACCATGGCGAACGCAGCCGAGATGGAACTGCTGCTGGGTGATGCCAGCGCCGCCGAGGCGCGCTACCGCGAGGCGGTTGCAATTGCCAAACGTAACGACGACAGCCACGGCGAAAATGTCGCTTACCTGCGACTAGGACTGGGTAGCGCGCTGTCCGATTTGGGCAGGCTCGATGCCGCCCTGCCACACATCGATGCGGGACTGTCTGGCCTGAGTGCGGTCAAGGGACTGACCTATGCTTTGGCTACCGGCGAGAAGGCGCTGTGGCTGGCCCGCAAGGGGCGGCTGCAACAATCCGCCGCGCTCTGGCAGGAGGCGCAGCCGATCCTAGCCCGCGAAACGCCGCCCAGCAACCGCGCGCGCCAGCGTCTTGAGCGCTCTTTGCGCTCTTTTGGTGAGTAACTCATTACGGGCGCATCAGCGCCGGATCGCCGCCGCCGATTACCGCTTCGCGGGCGCGACCCATTCGATTCAATCAACAGGGAGAAAAAGTATGACTCTGCAACTGCGTATGGCGATAACAGGCGTATTGATGACGTCCGCGACGGTACAGGCTGCCTGCACCGTTGGCGGCGGAGGTCAGCCGCCGCCGATGGTCTCGGTGACAACGGACGAAATGCCGATAATTGCCGGCGATGTACGCGCCAATTCGATCTTGATCACCCGCTATGGCGAGGTGCCGGAGCCTCGCGCGCTCAGCAACTTTTACGACGTCGCTCCACCGTCACTGATTGGCGGCGGCACACCGCTGTCACCGCCACCACCACCGGATAGGGAGGGCGGCGGCAATCGTTGCGACAGCGTCCGTACCAACGTGGCCCAACCCGGAGCCGGAGCCACCAACAGTGGCGATTACCCGTCGAGCTATCTGCAGCGCACACCGCTCGCGCTGGGTCTCTATCGGCACCTGCTGGAGTTCGATATGACCTACGTCAAGGACAACCCCAAGAACAGCCAGCG
The DNA here is from genome assembly GCA_031408455.1 of Pseudoxanthomonas sp. Lineage (GTDB taxonomy): Bacteria > Pseudomonadota > Gammaproteobacteria > Xanthomonadales > Xanthomonadaceae > JANNWF01. Next base: position 4,742 of record JANNWF010000216.1, read on the forward strand.
CTCACATTGGCCTGTCGTCGCCTGGGAGATTCCGATGAACGGCGGCACCGTCACGGGCGTCGTAAACCTGCGAGTGGACTATGTCGGTCTGCCGAGCGCACCCGTTCCCGGGGCGCAACGCAATTTCAGCGTGTACTGGCAAAACACACTGATTGCCGAAGTTCCCATCAGCACCTTCACTCCGGAAGTGGAACTGCAATGGAGCGCGGACGGACACATGCTGCTGCTTTTCGACATCGGTGCAGCCAACGGTACCAACCTCGTGCAGCTTCCGCTCGTCAGTACGGTGATGCAGGGCTTTCAGCCATCGAACTTCCAATATGGACGGGTAGCGATGCCGACAACGATTCGTTCCTCCACCGGTTCCATGTATTTCTACTCGCATCTGATCGAATCGCCACCCTTGCCGTAACCGACGTCGCGTCTCCGATTGGCGTGCGCTGCGAGTGAGCGGCGCAACCGGCGCAGAGCGAATGGCACCGCAATGAAAAAGGCCCGGGAGCAACCCCCGGGCCTTTTCTTTACGACTTCCGCTCTGCGGCCTTCAGTGGCAGGAGTTCCGTAAGCCATTAGCGCGTTCGACAATGCACCGCCACGCAATCGTTTGCAGCGGGAATGTAAGCGGGAAAACCGGGGCCGCCCGATGGCGGGCGACCCCGGTTTTTGCGTAGTAGCAACTAGCCTGCGGTTGGTCGCGTCAAGTTCAGTTCGACAACTTGTAATAGGTTTGTGCTGGTCGCACCCAGTTTCCGACCGAGAACGTAGCGATGATGGTCAGGCCCGAAGGATCGGGATAGCTGAGTTGGTGAAACACTCAGCGTTGGCACCAGTCACCCACCACCGTCGATCGGCGTGTTCAAGATCGCCTTGGTACTTGCCCTGCAGCTACTCGGAAGCAGGCGCCGATTTGGAGCGCAAGGTCTGTGTGATCGAGTAGTTGGCGAGCACGCCCGGTT
>JANNWF010000217.1:0-6203 GCA_031408455.1 Pseudoxanthomonas sp.
GGACGAAGCCGGCGAAGACACCAAGCTGCTGGCCGTGCCCATCGACAAGGTGTTCGGCGGCTACTCGCACATCCACGACATCGCCCAGGTCAGCCCGCACTGGCTCGAGCGCATCGGCCACTTCTTCGAGCACTACAAGGACCTAGAGAAGGGCAAGTGGGTGAAGCTGGATGGCTGGGCGGGCGTCGAAGCCGCCAAGCAGGAAATCATCGATTCCGTGCAGCGGTTCGAGGCGAGTCCCGAGAAGCTCAACTTCTGAGCCAAAGCGCGCCGCTCACCAAGAAAAAGCCACCCTCGCGGGTGGCTTTTTGCTTCCGCTGCTCAGTTGAGAGCAACCTCCGCGAGCGAGTCGATATGGGCTCCTCCACGAATCAGCTTGGCCGCGCCGACACCGGTGGCGCCGGCGACGACAGATAGCAAGACTCAATCGGCCTGAAAACGATTGGTTGCGCGGGACTTTTGACCTTGCGCCAACCAGTTCCCCGCAGCGCGTTCAGGCGAAGGACCCGACCCACTAGTCCACTTTTACCTTCGGCTTCGGCGGCGGTTCGGGAGCCTGTTTGTTTTCGATGTGGTCGGGCACTTCTCCGGATCTGGCAGAAGCCGCTCCTTCTGGAGTGTCCGTCCCCAAGGCTTCAGCGACCACGTCGCCAGCCTTCTCAGACTGCACCTCCACCTTGTCCATGGTGTCCTTGGTAGCATCAAGAAGGGTATTAACCACCTTTGAGAAAACTTGACCGATTGTTCCAAAGGGCAGTCCACCAACTTCCGAGCTGTCCTCGAGCACTTTCACCGGGTCGCGGTAGTTGAACTCCCCTTCGGCATGCGTTAACTGTCCACCGTCTTCCGTAGCCGAATCTTGGAGCGCTTCGGCGGTTTTGTTCGCGTTGTCCACCCGTATTGGCAATGCCCTAGGCGTGCGCCCATCCGGATCGACAAACTTGTACGGATTCAGGGCCGCGTAGGCATAGCGATTGAACATCGCTCCCGTGTTCGGGTTGGGCGTCACCGGATCCACGCTCAGGAACCGCCCGACCGCTGGATCGTAATAGCGCTGCTGCATATACGTCAGCCCCGTCGCCGGATCCATGACGTGGCCGGTGTAGCCGATGCCGTCGACCACCTTGCCGATGGCGCCGCCGTACGGATCGTAGTTCGTGCGCTCGATGACGGCGCCAGCTTCGTTGGTCATGGCCACCGGGCTGCCCAGGGCGTCGGTGTGCTGGTACTTCGTGGCGAGGATGGCGTTGCTTGGCCAGTTATGGTCGATCGTGGCCACCAGGCTGCCGCCCAGGTACACGTTCTCATGCGTGGTCTGGCCGCCGCCCGCCGGCAGCTTTGACGAGAAAAGTATCTGGCCATTCTGTGCGTACATCGAGAGGGTGGTGGCGCCCGTAGGCTTCCAAGCCAGCACGCGGCGGCCAAGGCCGTCGTATCGGTAGTACTCCTGGCCCGCTACTTCACGCAGGCGGTTCCCGAAGTCGAACTCGTGCCCGACGCTGTTCTTGTTGGCCAGGTTCCCCTGCACGTCATAACTGAACTGATGCACGAGGCCGCCCGTCGTGTTGCGGATCTCCGCCAAGCGATTTTCGGCACTGTAGACGTAGTTGGCGTGGTCTTTAACGTAAGCCAGTTTCCACGAGCGCAGGTTGTCGATGGCGTCATAGCTGAAGCGGTGCCAGTGGTCTCCGCCGAATACCGGCGAGCCGGCATCGGTCAGTCGGTCCAATCCGTCGTAGTACATCCAGCGGCTGCGCGTGCCGTCCAGGTTGTCGGCCACGTGGCCGCCGGTGGCGTTGGCGTCGTTGTGGTAAGTCTGGCTGAGCGCGCCGCCCGTGTCCGTGCTGATCGCCGGCAGCTGCCGCGCGTTCTGCACCATCGTGTGCACCAGGCCGTTGCCGTAGGTGAACTGCTTGATGGCGCCGTTGGGGTGGTACAGCACCCCCGTGGCGTGACTGCCGGCCTGCGTGGGCTGGCCCAGCGCGTTGGGGGCGTAGTTGACCGACAGACCGGTGGGGTAGCTCTGGCTGGCCAGGCTGCCGTTCGCGTCGTAGACGTAGCCGATGCCCCAGGTGTACCAGCCCGGCTGGGCGGAGGTTTCGGCGGTCAGCAGGCGGCGGCGGTTGTAGGTATAGGTGTTGACGACCTGATGGCTGTTGGCGGCGTTGTTGGTGGTGATCTCGCTTGGCAGGCCGTCGGGCGTGTAGGCCCAGGTCTGGTTGCCGCGGCCATCGGGGAAGGCCAGGTTGACCAAGCGGTTGCGCACGTCGTAGCCGCGGACCACGCGGCGGCCGGAAGTGCTGGCGACTGAGCGGGCGGGGTCGCAGGATGCCTGCGATGCATCCGGCAGGCTCAAGCCGGCCGCGCTCCAGGCAAGATTCCCGGCAGCGTCGTAGTCCAAAACCGTGGCGCCGGTTTCCGGCTCAATGGTCTTGCAGAGCCGACCATGGGCATCGTAAACGTAGCTGCGGGTGTGTTGGACGCTACCGTCAAGGCTGCGGCGCTCGAGGCTGGTGGTGCGACCAAACATGTCTCGATAAATCTCGGTAGCCGCGCCGGCAAGTTGGGTAATGCCGGTGGGCGCGCCCGTGGCTGGCTGGTCGAACGCCTGGAACTGCGTCACCGTCTGCTGGCCGCGCGGGTTGGTCGTAACGGTCTGGAAGCCCGACACATACTGGTTGAACGTCGTCAGCAGGTTCAGCTCACTGTCCTGGGACAATGAGACGGGCCGCCCAAGCGCATCGTATGTCGTCCAGACTCCCTGCGTGGGGCTGTTGACGCTCGAAAGGCTGGCCAGCGGGTAGGCGCTGAAGCTGACGCGCCCCGCGGCGTCGTACTCGTGCGTGGTGAAGCGGTTGGTCACCGTGGGGTTGGTCGTGTCGAACTCACGCACCAGCCGCGGCCGCCACAAGGCATCAAACCAGGTCACCCGCCGCGCATTGCCCGTGGCGACAGTCTGCCGCCAGCTGCCGGCCGGCATCTCGAATTCCGCAGACGTGGACTTCTCGAACGCCGTAGACGTCGCGTTCCATGCCGTGCTGTCCCCGGTGGGGAAGGTCACCAGATTGATGCGCCCCGCCAGATCGTAGCCATAGTCGGTGGCGAATCCATTCTCGTCCGTGGTCCGCGTGATCCAGCCATGGGCGTTGACCAGCGCCGATTGAGTCAGGCCACCGGGATGCGTGATCAGCCTGGGAACGCCGCGATACCAGTCGGCCAGGAGGGTGGCGTTGTTGTTGCCGTCCTGCACTGACGCCAGCGTGCCATTGCCGTTGTAGCCCAGGGTTTGCTGTAGCAGCGTCGCGCCGCCAACGCGGCTTGGTGCGTACATGCGAACTGGAAGTGCCGTGGCCGGATCGTAGTCGATACGGCTGGTGATGATGTTCGGGGTGGCGTCGGTGTTGATCTCCGTTGCCAGTTGGCCAATGACCCACTTGGCGAAATCGTCGTAATAGGCCGTTACATCAGTGCGGGTATCGCGCGCGGTGAACGGGCTGTCCGACGAGCGGCTGAACCGGGTGATGCTCAACGGCCGTGCCAGGCTGTCGAAGGTGTTGGCCTGCCAGATGAAGTCGACGCCCTGCTGCTGCGTCGTGGTCTTCAGCAGGGGGCGGTGGTACTCGTTCGACCAGCTGTCGCCGGTGGCGCGGCTGCCCAAACCCCAACGCTTCTTGTAAAAACCGTCGACGAAATCAAGATCGTAGACATAGCGTGTGGTCTGGAGCGCATTGGACGGGATGTCGTCGACACTCGCCGTGCCGGCTGGCGCCGTTCCCGAGCCCTCGTCTACGCGTATCAGCTTGCCTTCGTTGTATCGGTAGCTGTTGCCGTGGCGGTAGCGCACCCATTGATTGTTGGGCCCTGTGACCGTGGTGGTGGCGAAGCCGGCGCAAGCGTCGCTGGCACAGGGCGGCTTGATGCATTCGTTCCAGGCGAGCTTGCACACGGGGTCGAGCCGGGTGGTGCCGGGGTACATGTGGTAGCTGATGCGGGGTTCGTAGGCGTAGTTCCACTGTGCCGGAACCATGCTGTTGCCCGTGAGCCGCTTGGACTTCAGGGTCCAGGCCTGGTACTGGATGGGGAAAAACGCCGAGTCGTCATTGGTGTCGTTGGGGTACCCCTGCTGGATGCGGACGTTGTTGCATGTCAGGGGGACATTGCTGCGGCCGTGCCTGGCCAGGTTTGTGGTGAACTGACCGACGGCACCCGAGGGATGGGTAATCGTTCCCGTCGGCTCCGCGGCGAAGTTCGGCGGAATCTCGTCCACCGTGCAGGATCGATAGATTTCGCCAAGCATGAAGACTTCGGTGTACATGATGTCGGCGTCGGTAAACGCAGCGAAATCAATCAGCCAAGAGGGCATACCCGGTGCAGTGACACGGGTGAGCGTGTTGCGGCCCTTCAGGGTTGTGCCGTACAGGTAGGTCCACGTGCGGCTGCCGTCGGTCACCGAGGTGGCGCGATTATTGGTCCAGCCAACCACCAGCTGCCGACCGTCCCCGCCGGCGCCACCGACACCACCGCTGTTGATGCGTAGCAGCTTCGCCGGCGCATTCCACGTATTGCCATACGTATACGTGACGACATTTCCGAACCTATCCTCGATGCGGGAAACGTGCAGGACGTTGCGGCGCAAGGGGAAGTAGTTCAGGAGCCCTTTGAGATTGTAGGTGGTGGCGGGTACCTTCAGGACCGGCTCATGGTGCTGGGCCATCCAGTCGAACCAGTACCGGGTGCCGTCTGGTGTTATCGCCAGGAACCCTTCCCCTGCGCCGTTCTTGATGGTGGACAGGCAGCTGATATGCACCTGGTCGTTGGTCATGTAGCGGAAAGGTCCGCCCACGCCAGGCTTCTGGGTGCCAACATCTGTAGTCAGGATCTCCCCGGCGGAGACGCCGGGGATATTCAACTGCGGGCCTTGCCAGAAATCTGAAGCCACGGCGCCGTCGAGCATGACGCGCGGCATGCCGCCGACGCTGCAGCGCAGCTGTCCGCCACTGGAATCGATCCAGTTGGGGGCATGCACTGAACTGATGCTGGGTATGTCCGCATCCCAATCACCGAACATGCCGTCGGTGGCCCGGTGGCGCATGTCGCGCACCGAGTAGGCTCGCGAGAGGCTGATAGCCGGGCCCGTACCGGGGAGGCTCACATCCGTGGCAGCGAATGAAAGCGCGCCGTTGCTGAGACTGACCTGGTCGCCCATCAGGTTGTCGCCCAGCGGGCTGACCTTCTGACTTTCCGTGATGCGGTCGCCGTAACGCTCCCAGGGCGCCTTTCCCGTCTGAGCCTGGGCCGTAAGAGCGATAGTAGCCAGAAGGGCAACACCAGCGAATCTTCCGAGCAAGCGCGCTGCCATTGGAGACTTACCGAGTCTGTTGAAGCCGCGAAGAACGTCCGAACCCGGCAGGTCTAGCATCCAAAACTCCGATTGACAGCGCAGAAAAATCAGGGCGACTCACCGCTTTGTCCGCGACGGACATCACAGAAGCGCTCTTTCGTGGGTCGGAAAGTTGGCTTACCGCCTGCTGAATAGCAATGCCGCCTCGCGCCAAGTGCTGCAAGCAGCGGCTATCAAAGGCTTCCCCAGCAACAGCTTAGGTTCCAAAGATTAATATTGCTATCGTTGCCACCTATCGCTAACAAATGGCGCTTTTCGCCGCCTTCAGCCCGGATCACGCGCAAGCAAAAGGCCGGGCGTCGCGGAATTCCCACCACTTGGCCGGTACTCGACGTGCGGCTATCCGGTTACTGCGCACGGGCCGGATGCGGACACCACGCGATGATTCAGGCGCAGGTGCTGTCGATGCTGGCACTGTCGACGACCGTTATCATTTGCGCATCGCGATCCGGGCCTTCGCCGCACTGGGTTAGCGCGCAAGGCGCCGGCCCACGAGGAGTCCCTCCCCCGTGGCCTTGCGAATCGGCGGCTGCAGCGCAGCGGCCTGAGGCCCCCGAGATTCCAAGCGTCTGATCCACCGCGTTTTTGTGGCCCGGTCTTGCGGCCGGTCGGCCGCAATGTCCGGTGATGCACCTCCCTTGCGTTCGGCTAGGACAACTTAAGGAGAGGGAATGGTCATGAAAATTCAGTTGGGAATGGTTGTTGGAATCCTGGCCGCCAGCACGGCCTTCATCGCGCCGGCCGTCCAGGCCGGTCCGCGACAGCTCAAGGCCGAACCCGCGGCCGCGGCCGCCGTCGGCAA
>JANNWF010000218.1:0-22027 GCA_031408455.1 Pseudoxanthomonas sp.
CTTCGATCAAGGGCACTTCGCCAAGCTTGGTACTGGCCTGATGACAGTCGAGGCACGGAACCAATTCGCTGTCTTCAGCAACGGCGGGCGCGGAGAATGCCATCGCGAGCACCAGCAGACGCAAGCGGTTTCGAATCACGAGCAGATGCATGGCAGTCCCCGTCAAGTATGTGTTTAGTGCAGAGCGTTGCCACGTGCCGGGCAACGCTCCACGTGTCCCATCAACTGACGACGAAACTCACCCGCATGTTGACCCGCCACTCGGTGACTGTGCCGTGGTCATCGGTGATCACCTTGATGTCATTAACCCAGGCGCCCTTGATGTTCTTGACGCTCTCGGCGACCTTTTTCAGGCCGTCCTGCACGGCATCTTCGATGCCCTTCTTCGATGCACTGCTGACTTCGATGACCTTGGTGACGTCGGACATGGCGAATTCCTTACGCAAACGGTGGGAGAGCCTTCGAACATACGCCGCCGCGATTCCCCACTTCAGTGCGCTGTCGAACAATCAACGCGCGTAATCTGACCAAAGCGCCCCTCATCCGCCCTGCGGGCACTCTGAGTCCCTAGCCGCGACTTCGATCCCCGCGAGCGGGGAGAAGGTGCCCGAAGGGCGGAAGAGGGGCGCTCTACTCGTCCCAGCACCAGAAGTCACTCATCCGCCCGCCAAACGACTTCCCAGCGGAAACGGGCCCCTTCAATTCCTCGAACTGATCCCCTTCACGTACCACTTGCCCTCAGTACGGGTCAGGGTCGCGGTGCCCTGCATCGCATGGCCATCTTGGTCCCCGTCGAACTCCACCCACGCCTTGTCGCCATCGATGCTGCCTCCGGTGATCTTGGAGATCTTGGGAGTAAACAGCTGCGCCATTTTCAACATCTGTTCCAGCTCACCTGCCGCCTTGGCGGCTTCGATTTCTTTACGGTTGGATGGGTGGCTGATCGCGAGCATCTGCTCAATATCGCCAGAGTGCGTCGCATCCACGGTCGCCTTCAGCGCCTTGCCCGGCTCACCACCATCGGCCGGCAGCGGCGTGCCGGCGCGCGCCAGCGGGCCAAACTTTTCGATGGCCAAGTCAAAGCTAACTTCAGCACCCAGATCGCCGCCCACCAGCTTGATCGTGCCAGCAACGCGCTTCTCGTCGCGCGTGGTGAGCGTGACGCTTTCGTCATAGCTGCTGTCAAACCCTCCACCGCCACCCGCCGCCGTCTTGACGTTATGGCCGCCGTAGCTGCCGTCTTCTTCATCGATGTCGATGGTCAGCGATTGCGCATCTCGCGCCTCGTTGTCCACAAAGTCCCACAAGTCGAAAGTGCCGAACTTGCCATCATCGGCCCACGCGGAGCGATCAAAGGTCTTCTGGCCGAAAACGATTTGCAGATCCTCGCCGTCGAGCGTCGCTACCGCATCGGCAACCGGCCAACTGACTCCGTCGATGGTAACGGTGCCGGTGGCACCGGACTTGGCGAGGACAGCGTTGCCGCCTAGCGCAAGCAGGACGAAGCAGGTGACTCTCGACAGATTCATGCACTTCATAGCTGGCTCCCGTTTGGTAGAGGCGGCGTGGCGCGGTAATTCACTGGGTGAACAACGCGAGAACTGCCACGAAGGGGACACATACGTGCGGTGACGTGGCGCGCATTAGCCTACGCCCGTGCCAATCCTGCGACCATGGCATGGGAGCGCGCGTAGCGCGTAGGGCAAGGGCGCGTTGGCGAGCGTGCGCAAGTGGCTGGAGGACAACGGAGTCAAACCATGAATGACATCCTGATCATTGATGGCCATCGCGCCGTCATCAGCTTTGATCCTGAAATCGGCCTGTTTCGCGGCGAGTTCATCGGCCTGTCCGGTGGCGCCGACTTTTACGCAGCCGATGTGGATGGCCTGAAGCGCGAGGGCGCAATCTCCCTGCGCGTCTACATGGATGCCTGCGAACGCGACGGCATCAAGCCATTGGCACGGGCCTCAGGCGCGCTGAACCTGCGTGTCCCACCGGAGATTCATCGCGCCGCCACCACTGCCGCCAAAGCCGCCGGCAAGAGTCTGAACCAGTGGGCCACGGGAGTGCTGCGCGAAGCCGCTCACGGCTGATTGGCGCGCCCCGCACGACGATTCGATGAGAGCGCAGTGTTGGGGCACCGACATAGGCTGCTGCACATTACACCCGCGTCGTGAAGGCACACTGCTTGCTCTGACCCCGTTCTGGGTCTGACCCCGTTCTCGGTCGGCTCTACAAAATCCCGCGCTGAACTCGCCCACTCTTGTAGAGCGGAGCTCACTCGAGCTTGCTCCGCTGCGCCGGTCATTGCCAAACAGCGCGGTGTTCCTGGGATGCAGGGCCAGTGAATGCCAATAGATGGCCAGCATTCCGCCTCTCCTCACATTGCAACCGCTAGTCTCTCCAGAATGGCGAACACACCGACAGACACACACCAAAGCACCGTCACCGGCCCCTTCTTCGTGGTCATGAACGGACGCTCGGGACATGGTGATACCGATGCCAATTGCGAGCGCATCAAGACGGTGCTTGATGCAGCCGGGCGTAGTCATGAATTTCTGCTTGTCGAGCCGTCCCAGTTGCAGGCAGCTGCGGCGCGTGCCGTGCAGTTGGCACTTGATTGTGGAGGCGTCGTGGTGGCGGCGGGCGGTGATGGCACCATCAACACGGTGGCGCATGCGGTCCTTGGTAGCGGCGTGCCGTTTGCGGTGTTGCCACAGGGCACCTTCAACTATTTCGGTCGTGCCAACGATATTCCCGAGGATCCAACTGCGGCAGCACAAGTGCTCGTCGAGGGAGCATTGAAGCCCGTGCAAGTCGGGCGTCTCAACGATCGCATATTCCTGGTCAACGCCAGTTTCGGGCTGTATCCGAAGCTTCTGGAAACGCGCGAGGCTGACAAGGCACGCTTTGGACGCTGGCGCTTCGTCGCACTTGCATCGGCGTTTTTCACCCTGTTGCGGCCGCATCGGCAATGGGATCTGACCATGGAAGTGGAAGGCAAACAGCTGAGGGTTCGCACGCTGGCGTTGGTCGCTGGAAACAACCCTCTGCAACTGGAACGCGTCGGCATCGAACCCGCGCACCGTGCAGCGCTTGATCGCGGGCAATTGGTAGCAACCGTGCTGCGCCCTATCGGTGCGATGGGAATGCTCGGGCTGATCCTGCGCGGCGCCGTCGGGCGACTTGGCACAGCCGAACAGGTGCAAAGTTTTGGCTTCCGCGCGCTGTCTGTCTCGCCGCGCTGGCTTAAAAACATCAAAGTCGGCATCGATGGCGAGGTGTGTCGAATGCGCGCGCCGCTGAAGTTCAGTGTGGCAAGTGAGCCGCTATGGTTGCTGACGCCATCACCTGCCGTGGATGACGCGACTATCGCGCCAGTCGCTGAGGCAACCGCTTGAGCGTGCTACTGCAGATTTCCGATCCTCACTTCGGCACCGAACAGGTGCCCGTGGTCGCGGCGTTGACGCGCTTTGCGCAGGCGCTGAAGCCGGCCATGGTCGTCCTGTCCGGCGACTTGACACAGCGCGCGCAACGCCGCCAGTTCAGCGCCGCAAGACGCTTTGTCGATGGACTCAGCGTGCCCCTGCAACTGGCGCTACCGGGCAATCACGACGTACCGCTGTTCAATCTGTTCGCGAGAATGTTCGTGCCGTTTGGCAACTACTTGCGCGAGTTTGGCCCGGAGTTGGAACCGGTACGGGAAACTGCGGACATGCTGGTCATTGGCGTCAACACGACCATGCCGCGCTGGCACAAAGACGGCAGGGTGAGCCCGTCGCAAGTCGAGCGTGTGGCGAAGCGACTGTTGCAAGCGCCTGCCGACGTCTTGCGGATTGTGGTGGTGCACCAACCGGTACATGTGCCGCGCGTGTCCGAGCAAGAAAACCTGTTGGTCGGGCGTGAAGTCGCCGTGCATCGGTGGGCCGATGCCGGTGCCGATTTGATTCTAGGCGGCCATATCCATCTCCCCTTTGTGCGGCCGCTGAGTGAGCGCTTTGCAAACTTGTCACGCCGCGTCTGGGCGGTGCAAGCGGGCACCGCTGTGTCGTCACGCATCCGCGCCGATGCGCCAAACTCGGTCAACGTCATTCGTTTCGATGCCGCGCAGTCGCCGTTGATGTGCACGGTAGAACGCTGGGATTGTCCGTTGCCGCAGGCGCGATTCGAACAGGTGGAAACGCATCAGCTGGAGCTGGATCGCGCAGTGATGTGATCTTATCGGCGACGCTTTCGGACAGTGCAGTCGCGGGAACGCAGACGCCAGCAATATCGACCTAACCAGCGCCGACCGCATCAACACCGACCTCATCAATACCGACATCGCCATCATCGGTGCCGGTTTTGGCGGGCTGGCGATGGTGGGGTCGAACGGGGTCAGGTCGAACAGGGTCAGAGTGCACTCTGACCCAGGCTCGTCATCCCGGCGAAAGCCAGGATCCAGCTCTGTTGAAGCCTCGCTCCGAGCTGCAAAGGCTGGATTGCGGCGTTCGCCGGAATGACGATTCTGGGAGGCTTGGGCTTAAGGAAGTGCCATTGCACTCTGACCTCTGACCCCACTCTGACCCTGTTCGTGCTGCATTTCGTGATGGCTGTCGCAATAGCTGCTCCGCAACCGCTCCATAAGCGCGAAACAGCACTGTGCAAGCGCGCCGATAGGCGGAGAAATGGCGGTAACTGACTTCCAGTTGCTGCAACGGCCCCGAACATGAAGTACATCCGCTTCTCCGCCGCGATAGGCGCGCTGCTGATCGCCATCCTCGCCAGTTCGTCGCTAGCCAAAGCATCGGAACCCACAGCTGCCCGCACTTCGGATGCCAGCCTCTCTGCCAGCAAGAGCGCTGTCGCAGCACAGTACGCGGCACTGCCGGTGCGCTTCGAGACCAACCTCGGGCAAACCGATCCAAGCGTCCACTACTTGGCGCGCGGCAATGGCTATACCTTGTTCCTGACGACTAGCCAATCGGTGATTTTGCTTGGTCAGCGTCCGACCACGGCGCAAGACCCATCGCCTGAGCAGGCCGCCGACGTCGTGCGCATGCGCATGGCTGGCGCCAACCTACAACCCAACGTCACAGGGCTGGAGCCGCTGCCGGGCATTACCAACTACTTCATCGGCAGTGATCCGGAGCAGTGGCAGACCGACATCGTCTCGTATGCAAAGGTGCGCTACAGCCAGGTGTATCCGGGCATCGACCTCGTCTACTACGGCAATGCGGGCGACATCGAGTACGACTTTGTCGTGCAACCAGGTGCTGACCCGGCCGCGATCCGCCTGAGCTTCGAGGGTGCCAAGAGTTTGGCGGTCAACCCGGCCGGCGAACTGGTGCTTTCGGTGTCTGCTGGCGAACTGCGCCAGAAAGCGCCGGTGCTGTACCAAGAGAGTGCAGAAGGCGCGACGCTGGTGGCAGGTGGCTATGTGATAGAGGGAAATCAGGTGCGTTTCGAGGTCGGCCAATATGACCGCTCGCGGCCATTGGTCATCGACCCAGTGCTCGTCTACTCGACGTTTCTGGGTGGCAGTGGCGCGGATCAGGCGACCTCGATTGTGGTCGGCCCGACCGGCGATGCTTACGTCGCTGGCTTGACCAGTTCGATCAACTTCCCGGTTCAAGGCGCGCCATCGTCGACCAATGGCGGCGGTCAGGACTTGTTCGTGACCAAGATGAGTCTGGCGGGCAATTCGCTAACCTACTCCACCTATATCGGTGGCATTGGTACCGAGGTCGCCAATGACATCGCCGTCAGTGGCGCAGGAACCGTTTACATCACCGGGTCCACCACCTCGATCAACTACCCCGTGGTGACGCCGACGATTGCCGCACAGGTCGGCGGAACCGATGCTTTCCTGACCAAGCTGACTTCAGCCGGCAACGCCATCGTGTACTCGACTTACTGGGGCAGCACCGGTTTTGAGGAAGGCACCGCGGTGACCGTCGATCCAGCCGACAACGCCTATATCGCCGGCAACACCAGCGCGCCGAACTTCCCAACCCAGACGCCGTTCCAAGCAGCGCTTGCCGGTGGCATGGACGGCTTCATGACCAAGTTCAGCGTGGCTGGTAACTCGATCGTGTACTCCACGTACCTCGGTGGTGCCAGCGACGACCGCGTATTCGACATGGCGGTGGCCGATGATGCGGCCGTGTTTGTGGTCGGCAGCTCGACCTCGGCCACTTTCCCGACCACCTCCGCCTCCGTGCAACCGGCCTTGGCCGGCGGTCGCGATGGCTTCCTTACCCATTTCAGTTTGGCGGGCAACGCCTTGCTGTACTCGACCTTCATCGGCGGTTCGGGCGACGAAGAAGTCTTCGGCATGATCATCGATGCACCGATGAACGCCTACCTCACTGGCCGCACCACCTCGACCAACTTTCCGACGCTGACGCCGTTGCAGTCGAAAAATGGCGGCGGCGCCAACGACGCCTTCGTCACCAAGATCAACCCGCCGGGTACCGCAATTGTGTACTCGACCTATCTGGGCGGCACCGGCGACGACCAAGGCCAAGGCATTGCCATCGACACCGCCCGGAATGCCTTTGTTACCGGCAGCACGACTTCCTCGAACTTCCCGCGACGGGATTTCATCCAGGCCAGCTTGAGCGGGCCGTCGGACGCTTTCGTCAGCAAGTTGAATCTGGCCGGCACCGCGCTGATCTACTCGACTTACCTCGGCGGCAGTTCCGCCGACGAAGGATTTGGCATCGGCGTCGACCTGGTTGGAAGCGCCTATGTCGCCGGGTTCACCGAATCCAGCAACTTCGCCACGCTCAACCCTTTCCAAGCAGCGATCGGCGGCGCACGCGATGCGTTCGTGAGCAAGCTGGCGGAGAACGGGCGTGGGAACTTGATTTTTGCGGATGGGTTTGAGTAGGCGCTCGAACCGCGTAGGCGGGGTCTCGACGTCTCTGCCCGCCGTTCTTTCGCTGGCCAGACGGTCCAGTCTAAAGCCGCCAATCACCGATCGCGGCCAGGGTGATGGCGGGTCAAGACCCGCCCATTGAACTGAGCTACGCCATTGAGCGATTCGGCCCCCGGTTAAGCGATCAATTCGGCTCCAACTCCACTGCGTTGTCGAGCAGGTTGAACCGGCGCCCATCTGCGTCCAGCTCAACCACCAGCGTCGAAAATATCCAACGCCCGGTGGACTTGCGTGCCTCCAAATAGATCGTTGCTTCGCCCTGCGGACCGGAAACCGGAATCGACAAGGTTGCCTCACCGCTGGGACCGCTGATGTTGATGTTGCCACCGGTGAACCAGCCCTCCTCGATCGGTTGACCCAGCGCGGCGATCACCGCTGGGTCGGCACGCGCCCGCGCCAGCGCCTCGGCGTAAACGTCCGACGACTTCATCAGGCCGAACACTAGGCTGAAGATCATGGCCAATCCAGCCGCCATGATCAGCAGCGTGGTCAGGCAACCGACCGGCACGAACCACTTCCAGTTGCGTTGCCACCAGTTCGTGTTTGCGTGTTCGCTCATGGAGTACTCCTGCGCGAGTAATGGACAGTGGTGTGCGGGGAGAACCGCTGATTATTCGATTGGTCTGGTGCTGAATGTTGCTTCGCCAAAAGCTTCGTCGAAGACGGCAGCGAGGTTTCGGTCGCCTTCGCCTTCGCCTCCGCCTGCCGATCCCGCACCCAGCGCATCTGGTCGCGAAAGGTGTCGGTCCAGAGCGCGTCGCGGTGTTCGGCGAGGTAGGTGAGCAAGGCCTCGTGGGCCTCGATGGAGGTCGAAAGATGGTCGCCGCCGATGCCGTGGAAAGTGAAATTGATCATCGTGCCAAGGCGCAACGCCTCCTCCACCTGTGCGATCAGCACAGCACCGGAGACATCCACCGGTACGCTGACGGGGACCGCTTTGCGATCCAGAGTCAGCATGTCGGGGATCGCCGCGCCGCTGCCCAGTTTGATGCCGAGGAACTGATCGCGGATCGCGGGGATGTAGTTCCCGTCGATCGCCTGGGTGTCGCCGCACGGCACGGTGTAGGTGAATTCGGTACTGCCGTCGATGGCTTGCAGCATGGTGCTGGCGAGCGCCACCTGTGCTTGCATCTGCGCGACGGTGATGGTGTCGAGGTCCTGCTCGGGCTTTACCCACGCGCGGTCGGCCCCTTTTGCCGAACACTGGTGGAACAGACTGTGATTGCCGAGTTCATGACCCTTGCGGGCGGCGGCGCGCCAATACTGCATGCGTTCCCGCACCGTATCGGCCGACAGCACAAGATAAAACGAGGCCTTCAGTCCGTGCCGGTCCAATGCCGGCAGCGCGTTGTCGAGCTGCGACGGCAGCGCGTCATCGTAAGACAGGCTCACTGCCGCGCGCTTGCCACTCGGCCACGCGAAGCCCACCGCCGCATGCACGGATGCCGAAGCGGGCAGGGCGCAAACGGCAAACAGCAGCCACGACGGAGCAGTTGAGGTCACTGATCGATCCACAGAGCGTTGAGGACGCCGATCATTCTGCATGCAGGAATTGTCCCTGACACGCTTGCTTCCCGGCAGCTTTCCGCTTGCCCTTTTCTGCATCGCCAATCGGCGTACTCTTCGAGGTGACGCAGCTGCTTGCTGCGGCAGCGTCGGTACCACCGTTGACCCTGGCTTGCCCCCGACCCATCACGTGGATTGTTTGGAGGATTTGACTATGGCGTTCAGTGCGGTTGCCCACCCGACAAGCAAGAGTGACATGAACATCGTGCCGCTAATCGATGTTTTGCTGGTGTTGCTCATCATCTTCATGGTCACGTCGCCATTGCTGAGCTACGAGATTCCGATTGATCTGCCGCAGATAGATGACAGGCCGATGCCGGTCAATCCACCGGCTCCCATCGACCTGCGGATCGATGCCAGCGGAGCACTGTTCTGGGACAACCTGCCACTGCCGCGCAACGCGCTCGAAGCATCGTTGCAGATCGAGACGCTCGGCAAGGCGATCAAGGATCAACCGCTGCTGCGGATCGACGCCAGTCCGGATGCCGAATATCAGGTCATCGCCGACGTGCTGGCGATCGCAAGGAACGTCGGCGTCGCCAAGATCGGCTTTGTCGGCACGCTCTGATCGCAAGGTGTGGCTGGGAAGCTGCTTCGTCTGGACGGATTAGGGTGCAGGTCCAGCGGTGTCGGGAAACATTGTCTCGGACACCATTGGCAACTCTTAAGGCTGCGCGTCAACATGTGCTGCTAGCCGACAGCCCGCGTGGCAAGAGTGGCAATAGAAGGGCGCAATAAGCGAAGCGCATTGCGCCAACAGCAAGGCGACGCGAATATGCAACCGCAGCCGAAAAGGCTTGGTCGCTTTGAGTCACCCATCCACGTCAACTCGCCGTTGTTGAAGAAATTCCCTGAGAGTTGTTGCGAGCCAGGGCCAACGCGTTCTGAACAGCCTCGAATAGCATCCGGGACAAACAAAAACGGCGAGTGGTGATCTCGCCGTTTTTGTTGATCAGGTTGTAAACCCTGATCCATTTGACGTTTACGCCGCCTGCTTCCGCCTCTGGCTTTTCGCGTCTGGTGTCGAGTTCGCTTTCGAACCCGTCTTAGCTCAGTTCTTCCGTAGGGACAGGAATTCCGATTCCAACGCACTTCCGCAGGGGTAGGTTCTCAACTCACCCTCCCCGAAATATTGCGGCGACGGTAGGTTTAGCACGTGGACACACTGCTGCTGGCCGGATGTCATCGCCAGCTGTGGTTTCAGAGACTTAGGCGATGAATTTCGTTACTCCCATTCCAATCTAAACAAGCCCGACCCCTTTCGCCCTGCCCGATGCTACGAGCAGGGACCTAGCAGCCTGTCGGGCAGATTCAATCCTTGTCTTTGCCACGGCCCTCGCGCTCTTCCTTGCGGTTGTCCTTGTCTCTTTCGTCTTTGCGGTCCGACGATTCGGCTTCATTCTGTGCTGCCGACTCTTCTGCCTCACGCTGGCGCTCTTGCTGCTGTTCGCGTCTGGAGTCTTGCTCCTGGCGCTGCATTTCCTGTTGCTGGCGTTGCGCTTCCTGTTGCTCGGCCTGCTGTTGCTCGGCCTGTCGCTGCTCGGCCTGTTGCTGCTGACGAGCGGACTCATCGCGTTGCGAACGTTCTCGGTCGGCCGCATCGCGCTGCTCCTGCTCGCGTTGCCTGTCGACTTGCAAATCGGCTTGGCGCTGGTTTTCGGCTGCTTGTCGCTCGGCTTGTTGCTGTTGACGAGCCGACTCATCGCGTTGCGAACGATCCCGCTCGGCCGCATCGCGCTGCCCCTGCTCGCGTTGCTTGTCGACTTGCAAGTCAGCTTGGCGTTGGTTTTCGACAGCTTGCTGCTGGCGTTGTTGCTCGCGCGCGGCATCTTCGCGATCAGACTGCAGTTGCCGCTCGCGGCCTGCGTTCTCGCGTTGGCGTTGGGCCGCTTCCGCATCACGCTGCTGACCTTGACGCGCTGCGGCGGCCTCGCTGTCGGCCTGCTCTTGCGCCCGCTGCCCGCGCATTGTCTCCTGCCGCTGGTTCTCATTCGCCTGCTGTTGGCGTTGTTGTGCGCGTGCCGCGTCATCGCGATCCATCGGTGCCGGACGATCACGCACGGCACCGTCGCGTTGACGCTCGCCACCCAGTTGCTCGCCCTGTTGGACGCGATCTGCCGCTTCAGGCTCGCGTAGTTGCTGATCCCGCGGCGGGCGCGAACGCCCTGGCGGCAAATCCGCTGGCGATCCAGGGGTACCCGAATCGCGCCTGCCGCGGTCTGGCGCGCGCTGGGATTCAATGGCACGGTCCAGTATCTGTGGCGCGCCGCCGTCCGCTTCGTTGTCGTCGCCGCGGCGCCGTGATCCGACTTCGCGTGCATCCACCGACTGACTCTCGGGTTGCAACACGCGCACGTTGGCTGGGCTGCCGCCGCGCTGCGGTCTGGGTGTCCCGGCAGAAGGCGCGCTGGCCCGCCCCGGCGTACGCTGAAGCACTTGCTCACGATCAGCAAACGAACGCAGCTCCGGCGGCGGCGCCGTGCGTGCAAATACTCGGCGATCAAATACTTCGCGCGCCGGCCGTCCATCGGCTTCGATGGCTGCTCCCAACACCGCACGGCGGCTCGGCGCTACCGTGGCTACGCGCAGGTTTTCCGAGTTGGCGAGGCCGTTGCGCTCGAGGCGGATGATTTCCTGCCTGACCGATCGCGAATTGACGAACACGCTGCTCGGCACGGCGGTCACCGCGCCGGGCAGGCCCCGGTTGGCATACTCGATCTGCCCGACATTCAACGAGCCACGCGAATAGTTGCCGTAGACGCTATTGATGACGGAGACATTGACCACCGTGTTGTTCACGTTGACCCGACTGAAATAGTCGCGACTTGCTTGGTAGGACGGTACGTAAACTTCACGCGGCCCCAAGGGGAACCAGCCGATCGGCGATTGGTTACCGCCGGAAATGCTGAGACTCCAATTGCTGCCGCCGACAAAAGCAACCAGCGCCGGCGCATACACAGCACGCACGTTACGCGGCCCTGGGATCCAGCCCCAGCGGTTGGTTACATAGGCCCAACGTCCATAGTGCGAGGGCGCAAAACCCCACGGCGCGTTATCGACCCACGTCCAGCCCCATGGCTCCTGCCAGACCCAGCGCCCATCCCGATACGGTGCCCAGTCACGCGCGACGGTAGTGGGGAACCAGACGTTGCCGTAGCTGTTTACCGAACGCCAGCTGCCATATTCATCCAGGCTGGAGAATCCGGCGGTGTCGTCGTCCACATAGCGCAGCGCCACCGAACGGCTGAGCTGCCGATCGCGGTCCAGGCAATAGCGATCAAACGTGTCATCGCGGGGTAGACCGAACACTTCGTAGTCACTCAGATCACCGCTGTAAAAACGGACCGCTTCGCCAGCCAGCAGTGAGAATTCCGAGCGTTCACCGTAAGCCTCGGCCGAGCCTTCCCACACCGCTACCGTAGTCTCGTCGCGATCAGCATCGACATCGATGCGATAGCGGCCCGGCCGGTCGATGCTCAAGGCAAGCTGGGGTGTGGCGATCTCGATGACTTGCCCGCGCGCGAGACGGCGCACAGTGAGTGCGAGCGTGCCTTCTGCGACTTGCAGCTGGGCGAAATTGTCGTCGAGCGCCAACACTTCGAGACTGGTCTGCTCATCCATGCGTAGCGAGGCACTACCCAGCTGCAGCTCGGCGAGCGCACGGCGCTCGGTCCACAGCCGATCACCGCGCACCAGTGGCCGGTTGCGCGACACGTCCAGCCAGACATCCTCGCCTGCCGGCGAGTAGCTGACGTCGCCGGCGCTATGGCTCAAATAAGCGACCCGGCTCGGTGGGTCATATCCGCTGTCGCGGGCTTCAACCACACTGCCCGCGAGGCTGAGTAGCAGCCCGCTCGCAGCCAGATACCGCCAAGCAATGTTCATGCGCTTCTCCAATTTTTCGCTACAGCTGGCGGAAACCAGCAGGACCTCGCTGAAGCATGCGCAGAGTTTCCTGAACGCCAGCGGGGGAAAGCTATCGAAGTCGGGATAATGCTCAAAAGACGATGCTGTGGGTGTGCGTCATCGCACATTGGCAAGGCCGATGACGCGCCGCGAACTGCAAGCGTGCGCCTTCGGGTACGCAAGCATTCGAACTCTGCCGTTGCGCGTTGCACACGTGGCCGGGCATAGGCTCCTGCGTCTGAAATTCCGATCTGCCAACTTCCGACATGCTCCGAGCGCTTGCCAGCCTGTTTTTCTACTCTCGCTTCTTCACCCGCTTTAGTCGCGTCGGGCTGGTTCGTCGTCGACGTGGCTGGCAAGCCTACGCCGAGCGCCTCGATGGTCAGACTTGGTTGGTCACCGGTGCCAGTGGTGGCATCGGTGCGGCGATCGCGAGTTTGGCGCACACCCGCGGCGCGCGCGTGCTTGCGGCGGCACGTAGTCCCGACAAGCTGGCCGATCTGGTCCACGCCTGCGGTGATTCAGCGCGAGTGCTGCCGCTGCGGGTGGACTTTTCCAGCGTGGCAGACACCCGCCGCTTGCTGCAGGAACTGCAGGCGCGCGGCGAACGTATCGACGTGCTGGTCAACAACGTTGGTCTCTTGCTGGACTGGTTCGAGCTCAACGCTGAAGGCCATGAGACCTCGTTCGTCACCAATCTGCTCAGCCATTACGTGCTCACCGAGGGCTTGCGGACCGCTGATCTATTCGCCGCTGGCGCGGCCGTGATCAACATGAGTTCCGGCGGCATGTATGGCTCGCCACTGCGACTATCCGAAATGGCTTCAGCGACTGCCGCTGAGCATGACGGCATGGCCGTCTATGCCATGCACAAGCGCGCTCAAGTCGAATTGACGCGAGCCTGGAACCGGCGCTGGGCAGGGCAGCCGCGGGCCTACGTGATGCATCCGGGCTGGGTCGATACTGCCGGCGTGCAAGCCGCGCTGCCGGCGTTTCGCGCCGCCTTGCGACGCCATCTGCGCACTGCCGAGGAGGGCGCCGACACGGCGCTCTGGCTGGGCAGCACACGGCCACCCGTCAACGCGGACGGAGGCATCTGGCTGGATCGCGTGCTCGATCCAGAACACGAGTTTGCAATGACCCGCAAGACTTCGGCGAACGCCGACCAACTGTGCGAGTTCCTCGCGGCGCAGGTCGCGTCGGTCACGCGCTGAAGGATTCAAGAATATGTAGCGATGCAGGAGCCGGCCAGGTCCTTGATTTTGATTCCCATGTGGTGCTGTGTATTGTCGTCAGCAAGGGCTCGTACATTCAGTGAGCCTGTCCGGCGCACAAGCGCCCGCCTATTGGGAGCCCTTGCATGCACAGCGACGCCCTGCGCGCACGGATTGATCGCTTGCTCTGCGTGCAACTGCAGGGTGTGTTGGCCACGCAGCAGCATGCGCAGCCCTACACCAGCCTGATGGCCTTTGCGCATACGTCCGATCTGCGGCACCTGATTTTTGCGACCTATCGCGACACCCAGAAGCACGCCAACCTGCTGCTGAATTCAGCGGTGTCGTTCCTGATCGATGATCGCAGCAACGATCCGGGCGACTACCAGCGTGCCGTTGCCATTTCGGTGTGTGGTTTTGCGCAGGGCATTCCCGACGACGAGCATGCGCGGTTCCTCGCCATCTATATCGCCCGGCATCCGAGCCTGCGCGACTTTGTTACCTCGCCGGACTGTGCGCTGCTGCGGATTGCGGTCAGCTGCTATCGCGTCGTCAGCCAGTTTCAGGCGGTCGAGTTGCTGCAAATCGACAGTGGTTGAAACCAGAAGAGCTGCACTCGGATGCCACGCTTCTGCTGCCAGCAACGATGCGCGCGGTTGACCTGTGCAGTAAGCGTTTGCTCGGTCGGAGCTGCGACCCCGGCGGCGACTCACTCCTCTTCGGCAGACGCGTCAGCCGCGCCCGCGCAGCAGCGCAATGACGCGTTCGTAATAGGGCGCTTGATCCGGATTCCGTGACGCGGCTTGATCCGCGAGTGCGTGATCGAGCGGAGAGTTTCCGTAGCTATCGCGTGCGTGCGGATCTGCACCGGCTCGCAGCAAGGTTTCCACGCGTTCCGGGTCGACCGCGCCGTCCGCGGCATGCAACGGCGTCCAGCCGTCGGCGCCGGCATGGCGCGGATCGGCACCCCGACCCAGCAACAATTCAAGCGTTGCTCCGCGCGTGTCCATCAACAACAGTCGACTGCTCTCGTCTATCGCATTGAGATCGATCGGGAAGCGCAGCAATGCCTTGATCGCACGCAGCCGGTCAGCTTCGGAAGGCTCGCTGGGACGTGGCGGCGGCTCGGTCGCACCGCTTGCGCGGACGATGCGCAGATACTCGGCATCGCGCTTGGCTTCGATCGCTTGCGCCACGGCATCGGGCCGCGTTGTCGAGCCGAGCAAGGGCCGAATTGCCTCGGGGCTGCCATGCATCGCTTGCCAGAATTGGGGCAGTGACACCAGACCGGCGGCCCAAGGCCGACCATCAATGCTGGGCTTCAGCACCATCAGCAACGGCGCAAGTATTGCGAATAACAAGGCCAGACTCAGCCCGATTCGCCAATGCACTCCGCGACGATTTGCCGCGAGCCAGGCTTCGCGCCGCACACAGACCAGCGCATGTTGACGGTCGGCCTTTGGGCTGGGACCGATGGCGAGACGGCGTTCTCCTGCATACCACGTGCCGAAGACGACCACCTCGCCGTTAGGAGGCATCATCTGCTCGCCCACCTCGCAGCCGGCGGCGTGCATGGCCTCGGCCAGCAAAGTGACTGCTGCTTCGGTCTGGCCTTGGTCGCGCAGGGCTTTGGCCTGGTCCCACGGAATCGGGTCGCGCAGCAACAGCATGTGCTGGGGCCGCATCAGCTCGTGAGCGATCTGGCCATCGGCGTTGCGACCGCGTTCGGTGATTAGTTCGAAACCGGCGCGCAGCTTGTCGCGCGAGCCGAGCACGTCGATGGCGTTGGCTTCGCCGGCCAGCTCGACCGCGCCGCTTAGCAAATGGCGCGCATACGATTGCAGCGCGGGAAAATCGCGATGAAGCGTCTCTGGCAAGTCCTCCAGCTGCGGCAGGCCTTTCAGCTCGATCGATCCCAGTGGGGTGGCCAGCGCCGCGTCCGCCAGACGCAGGCCGCGGCCGTATTTGCGGTCAGTGTCGTTGTTCCTGCGGCGCATCTGGTGTTGATACAGGCTGCAGGATTGGCCGGAGACGGGCGCCTTCAGCGCTGCCCGACCCACTCCCAAACGGCCAGCGACTGCCACGGCCTGCCCATCGCGCCACTGCGTTGGCGACACGTCGAGCAGCGCGCGGCGCGCGCGTTGGCGTCGCGCACTCCTTACGGCGGCGAGCAGCAGAAGGCTGCTAAACGTGAGCGCTGCAAGGCAGGCGACATCGCCGGCCAGCAGGGTGTAGCGAAGCAGGACCATCCATCCCACGCCGAGGGCCAGCGTCCCGACGAACCAGAACAGCAAGAATCCAAGGAAGCTGGTCGTCAGTTCACGCCAGTCAAACATGGGTTTGCGCGCATCAGGTTTCACGGGCACGTCTCGCTAATTTCAGTTGAGATGGAATCGGCGGCTGTCAGCAAACATGAGACGCAAGATCCTGCCGCTGGGTGCCATGTGCAAGTGGCTCGCATTGTCGCCAACCCACAACGATTGACTCACCGGACTTAGCTGCCACGTCGCGACCTCCACCGCGCCAGCGCGTACAACAACGTGCCCACCGCAAGCAGCAGTGCAGTGGCGAGCACCGACTGCCAACTGACTTGAGTCAGCAGGGCGAGGCAGAACAGGGCGGCGAGAATGGGAACCAATAATCCGCCGCGAAGACGCCACGAATCGCCGGCTGCTTGTCGACGCACCGCGGGCATCGCGGCGATGCAAGCGAGATAGATCAGCAGGCGAGTCAACACACTCAACGCTGCCAGCCAGACGAAGCTGCCGCTGGCGGCGAGTGCCCAGCCGAGCAGGGCGTACACCACGATCGAGAACACCGGTGTTTGAAAGCGCGGCGAGATGTATGCGAATGCCGATGGCAGCAAGCCTTCGCGAGCGAGGCTGTAGCTGACCCGCGGCACCGAGAACATCGAGCCGAACAAATTGCCGCCGACTGACAAGATGATCGTGGCCAGGACCAATACGGCACCAATCGGACCCAGCAACACTTCTCCCAGCGCCACCAACGGACGCGGCGTGCTCGAAAGGTCGGGCAACAGGGCTAGACACACCCACTGCACCAATGCATACAGCGCCCCACACAGCAGCATGGCGGCAAGTAACGCGCGCGGCATATCGCGCTGCGGATTGCTTGCCTCACCACCCGGGATCAGGCCCGATTCGAAGCCGACGAAGGCATAGATCATCAGCAGCAGGGCGGCGCCGAGATCAGCCTCCTGCGCTGGCCACAGGCTGGGGACCGTCAATTGCGTTGACGCGTCACCCACTTGGAATAGTCCGAGCAAAGTCAGGGCCAGAAGCGGCAGCAGCTTGCCTACAGTGAGCACACCCAACGAGCGCATCGCCCAACGCACGCCGATGATGTTCAACATGGCGATCAGCGCGGCCAGCAGGCCGAGGCTAACCAAGCGTGGCGCGCCTTCGCCAAGCGTCGGCCAGAAGTGCGCCAACGCGCTTTGCAGCAAGTTGAAGTTCGCCGCAAGAGCAGTCAGCCGCGCGATGTACAACGCCCAGCCGGCTTGAAACCCGGCCATCGGCCCGAACGCGATGCCTGCATAGCGCGCCGGCCCGCCAGTTTCGCGCGTGGCGCTGGACAGCTCGGCAAAGCACAACAGCACCGGTGCCATCAGCAATGCGGTGAGCAGAAACAGCAACGGACTGAAGTCGCCGACCAAACGCGCCGCTTCGGCAGGAATCCCGAAGATGCCCGCGCCGATCATGCCGTTGATGATCAGCAGCCACAGCGCGCCGACGCCCAGTTGCCGCGCTAGTGCTTCGGGTTCTGCGAGTTGCTTGGACATGGATGGTTCCTGCGGCCTCACCTGAGCCTACGCGATGGCGTCTGCTGCGACATGGGTACTAATGACGACACTCTCGCGGACCTATCCATTGATCGCAGTTGAACCGCAGCCAACGGCTACCGCATTCGGCAGTTGGGTGAGCGAAACAGCGAGCACTGTCACAGTGACAGCAGGTCGAGGCCCGCATGGTCAAAGCGGCAGCCCATGTCGGCAACCATGCGAGTGCTAAGCGACGATGCCTAACGTGATGGACGAGTGGCGCCGGCTACATCAGCGTCGCGAAGCGCAAGTTCGCGGCATGTTGACGGCCGAGCGCTGGTGGCCATCGCGGTCCGACGGGTGGCCTTGTCTATTGCTGTTTCTTGCCTATTTGCCGGCAGCGGCGCTTGGCCTGTCACTGGCTTTGCCGGGAACCAGCGCGTCGCCGATTTGGCCACCGTCTGCAATCGCGCTCACGGCGCTGTATTTCGGCGGCGTGCGGCTGTGGCCGGGTGTGCTCGCCGGTGCCTTTGCGGTCAACTTGGCTTTCATGCTTGACGCCGGCCTCGGTGGGTCGGCCACGCTGCCGGTGGCCATGCTGATTGGGGTCGGCAACGCGTTGGAGGCTGTGGTCGCCATCGCGTTGCTGCGTGCGGTCCTCGGTACCCAATTCCCCTTCGACAGCATGCGCGGGACCATCGCCTTTGCACTGATAACGGCTGGCTTTGCGCCGCTCGTGGCCGCGTCTACCGGAGTGCTGGGTACGCGTTGGATCGGCATGGATGCAACGCCCTTCGCCGAGCACTGGCTGACGTGGTGGTTGGGCGATGCCAGCTCAGCTCTGATCATGGCGCCCGCGTTGATGCTGCTGTGGCGGGGTGGCTCCACGCCGATGGCGCGTGCGTGCGCGCTGGAACTGGCGATTTTGACGGCCGCGTTGGTGCTCGGGTCTGCCCTCAGTCTTGGCGCGTTGAATGCCAACCTGGCACGCGATCTGCCCTTGGCCTTTCTGCTGCTGCCGCTGTTGCTGTGGGCGGTGTTGCGCTTGCAGGCCTTTGGTGCGGCCTTGGCGGTGCTGATCGTTTCGGTGGCGGCTGTGTTGGGCGCTCTGAATGAGAGCGGTCCCTTCGTGCGCGAGAGTCGCAATGAGTCGCTGTTGTTGTTGCAGCTATTCATGGTGGTCTTGGCCACCGCGACGCTCTGCTTGGCGGCGGCACTGAATGAGCGCAATCGGTTAAGCGCTCAACTCGCCGACAGTAACGCCGAACTGCGCAAACTTGCCTTCCATGATCCGCTCACCGGCTTGCCGAATCGCCGACTGTTGCGTGATCGCTTGGAGCAAGTCATTCGCCAAGTGCTGCGCAGCGGTGGCCGCGCGGCGGTGCTGTATCTGGATCTTGATCGCTTCAAGCGCATCAACGACACCCTTGGCCACGAAGCGGGCGACGCTTTGTTGCAAGAAGTAGCGCGGCGACTACGACTAGCGGTACGGCAGGAGGACTCCATCTGCCGCGTCGGTGGCGACGAGTTCGTGGTGCTGTTGCGCGAGATCGACAGCGCCGCGTCAGCCGGACGCGTGGCTGGCAAGATCATCGAAGCACTGCGCCAACCCATGTCACTGGCAGACGTCCAAGTGACGGCCACCAGCAGTGTCGGCATCGCGCTCATTCCGGACGACAGCAGCGAAGCGGATGACGCCATTCGCTGCGCCGACCAGGCGATGTATGTCGCCAAGCAACAGGGGCGCAACGATTTTCGCTACGCCAGTGATGGCGTCGAAGCGCTATCACCATCGCGATTGCAGCGCGAGGAAGAGCTGCGTTCGGCGGTCGGCAGCGACCAGTTCCGCATTCACTATCAGCTGATCGTGCGGATGGTCGATGCTGGCATCGCCGGCTTGCAAGCTGTCCCCTGCTGGCATCACCCCTTGCTGGGCGTATTGCCGCGCGAGGAGTTCTCAGAGGTGGTTGCCGATTGCGGCTTGCTGCCCTGGTTTGATAGCTGGCTGCTTGAGCAGACCTGTCGCGAACTGTCACAGGTGTCGCTACCGCGTGCGCATGGCCTGCGGCTGGCGCTATCGATTTCCTCGCGTCAGTTGCGCGAGCCTGCGCTGTCAATCCAACTCGACAACCTGCTGGCTGGCGCGTCCATCGATTCGCTCTGGCTGCAGCTGGATTCCGGCAAGGAATTGCCCGGACCGGAGTTGATCAAGCGTCTGCAGGCGCTTTGCGCATCGGGCGGCATTGGCATCGCGCTGTCGGTGGGTCATCTGGCGTCTTCCAACGGACCGGCGACGCCGCTGCTCAGCGGGCTACCGGTCGAGCTTATCCGCATCGAGTCGAGTTTGGTGGCCGAATTGCCTTCCGACTCGGCCGCCCGAGTGGTGGCCGCGATCATCGTGCTGGCGCACCAGTTGCGCTTGGACGTGCTCGCCGAAGGCGTGCAGACCGAGCAACAGTCGGCGTTCCTGAGGGAGAGTGGCTGTGACCTAGCACTCGGCGACTACTTTCATTCGTCAAGACCAGTCGAGCATCTGCTGGACTTCGCACCGGCAGCGCTGTGAGTCTGCGCGAGGCGACACTGTCTGGCACGCCTACAATTCGTAGATGGAAGCTCCAGTCAGTGCTCTTTCACCGTTCCGACATCCGGTTTTTCGCAACATCTGGTTGGCCAATCTGCTGTCGAACTTCGGTGGCTTGATCCAATCGGTAGGCGCGGCGTGGTTGATGTTGGAGATGACCCAGCAGGCCGACATGGTGGCCTTGGTACAGACCTCGATCGCGCTGCCGGTGGTGCTGTTTTCGCTGCTGGGCGGGGCCATCGCCGACAGCTTGGATCGGCGCCGCATCATGTTAAGCGCGCAGATATTCATGCTGCTGGTGTCGATCGTTTTGGCGGTGATTGCGTGGCAGAACCTGCTGACGCCGTGGTTGCTGCTCGCCTTCACCTTTCTCATTGGTTGTGGCGGCTCGTTCAACGCGCCAGCGTGGCAGGCATCCGTGCAGGAAATGGTGCCGCGCGCGCAACTGCCTGCCGCGGTCGCGCTGAACAGCATGGGCTTCAATCTGGCGCGCAGCACCGGTCCGGCGATCGGCGGTGCCATCGTTGCAGCCGCCGGTGCCGCGACGGCGTTTGCGGTCAACGCCTTCAGTTACCTCGGCGTGATAGCCGTGTTGTGGCGATGGCGACCACCGCAAGAACCGCGCCTGCTACCGCGCGAGCGCCTCGCCAGCGCCATGGCGGCGGGGCTGCGCTACGTGCTGCTGTCGCCCTCCATTCGCACGGTGCTGATGCGCAGCGTGGTGTTCGGGCTGGGCGCGGGCGCCGTGCTGGCCTTGCTGCCATTGATCGCCGCGCGTCTCGTCAAGGGTGGTCCGCTGGTGTACGGCCTGCTGCTGGGTGCATTTGGATTTGGCGCGGTGCTGGCCGCGCTGGGCAGCACCCAACTGCGAGCACGTTTCGCTACGGAGTCGATTGTGCGCGGGGCCAGTGTCGGCGCCGCCTTGGCACTCGCGATCACCGCCATCAGCAGCGGAATCTCGCTGGCCGCGCTGGCGATGCTGGGCGCGGGCGCCGGCTGGGTGCTGGCGCTATCGACTTTCAACGTAACGGTGCAGCTGTCGGCGCCGCGCTGGGTGGTGGCGCGCGTGCTGGCGCTGTATCAGATGGCCGCATTCGGCGGGCTGGCCAGTGGCAGTTGGTTGTGGGGATGGGTGGCCGAAGCGCGGGGTGTCGATACCGCGTTGTTGGCCGCTTCAGGGGCTCTTCTCGCAAGCGCAGCGATGGGTTGGTTGTTGCCATTGGAGCCATCCGCGGAGCGTGACCTCGACCCGCTGCGGCTGTATCGCGAGCCGGAAACCGCCGTGCCGGTGGCGCCACGCACCGGCCCGGTGATCATCACCGTCGAATGGATCATCGACGAAGCAGACATCGTCGCCTTTCTCACTGCCATGGCCGAACGTCGCCGCATTCGCCGCCGCGATGGCGCGCATCGCTGGACACTGCTGCGCGATCTACACGAGCCCAGAATCTGGATCGAGCGCTACAAGACGGCGACCTGGTTGGATTACCTGCGCCACAACAGTCGCATCACCCGCGACGATGCCGTGGTGCCGGAGCGCCTGCGTGCCCTGCATCGCGGCGATGGCCCGCCGAAGGTGCGACGCATGATCGAGCGCCCCACCAACCGTTTGCCTTGGTCGAGCAATGATGCGCGCGAGCATCCCGAGCACGGCAACGATCCGACGCGGGATATCTGAGGCAAAGTCTGACCGCGTCGAATTGCGTTGCATCGCATCGCTTCAAGCGCGCCCGGCGATTCGTACGCGCCTGGGTGGCAACCTAAGTCAGCCGCCCCTACATCAACGAAAGCCAGGGCGCTTATGCAGACGCCGGCGCGATCTCCGCCATCAGCGCCGCATCTAGCTCAGCGGCGCGAATCATCGCCGGATGCGCGCCGACGCGTTCCATGTAGCTCACGATCACGGGCAGTTTTGGCACCATGCCGAACTCGGTGGTCCAACGGAGTGCCGAGCCCCAGAGCAGGTCGGCGGCGGTCAGCGTGTCGCCCAGCAGATAGTCGCCGCGCCCCAGTTGCGCCACCAATGTTTCGATGACAGTGTCGTAGTCACGGAAGGG
>JANNWF010000219.1:0-5818 GCA_031408455.1 Pseudoxanthomonas sp.
AGGTATCGAAGCTCCGCACCTTGGCAGCCCACCGCGCGTGCTTCGATACCTCAGCACAAACGGAACATCTTGATCGCAGTCCTCCGGACCGTTCTTCACCCAGGCGGCCAATTCATCTGCCTGCCCGCCAGCAGGTGCAAATGGATGTGATAAACGCTTTGGCCACCGTCGGGATTGCAATTGAATACGGTGCGGTAACCGGCTTCGGCAAACCCTTCCTTGCGCGCATAGGCCGCGGCGGCGAGGATCAGCTTGCCTGCCAAGGTGGCGTCTTCGGGTTGCAAGTCGTTGAGGGTTGCAAACGCACGCTTGGGGATGAACAACACGTGCACCGGAGCTTGCGGCTGGATGTCGCGGAACGCCAATACATCGTCATCTTCGAACACGATGTCGGCAGGAATCTCGCGGCGGATGATGCGGGCGAAGAGGGTGTCGGACATTGGCGGCCTCAACGAGTGGGTGGTGGGTGAGATATTAAGCAAGCGCGCCAATGCGCGTGCTCAGAGCATCGGGTGCAAAGGCACTTCGCTAACGCTCGTCATCCTCGCGAAGGCGAGGACCCAGTGCTTCTGGGACTAATCTCCGATCACCGAGCCCTTGGATTCCCGCCTTCGCGGGAATGACGATTCGTGAGAGTTGGGCCTAAGGACGTGCAGCGATCTTTGTCGATGCGGCTCCCCCAAGTCGGGATCAGAATCACCACATCCTACGAAGACTGCCCCTACTTCGCCACCTCATGCCGCGCGCCAAACGCGTGCGCCAACGTCCCGCGATCAATGTATTCAAGCTCGCCACCCAGCGGTACGCCATGCGCCAGCCGACTCGGATGCACTTTGTGTTGTCTCGCCAGTTGACCCAGGTAATGAGCAGTGGCCTCGCCTTCGACGGTCGGGTTGGTGGCGATAATGAGTTCGCGCACCTCGCCTTCTGCCAAGCGGGCCGCCAACAGGTCGAGTCCTAACTCACGCGGCCCCAGGCCATCGAGTGGTGACAGACGACCGAGCAATACGAAGTAATGGCCGCGAAAGCCAGTCGCCGATTCGATCGCGGCTTGGTCGGCGGGTGATTCGACGACGCACAACAACCGCGTGTCGCGCGAGGCATTACGACAAATGCCGCAAATGGAATCCTCACTGAAATTGCGGCAGCGCGTGCAGTTGCCGATGCGTTCCATCGCTTGGCTCAAGCTGGCGGCCAAACGACGACCCCCTTCGCGATTGCGCTCAAGCAACTGCAGCGCCATGCGTTGCGCGGTCTTTTGGCCGACGCCGGGCAGGCAGCGCAGCGCTTCGATCAGCTCATCGAGTAGCGGCGCGGCGCTCAGAACAGGCCGCCCAGATTCATACCCGGCGGCAATGGCATACCGGCGGTGGCTTCCGCCATCCGCGCGCGAGTGGCTTCCTGCACCTTGTTGACTGCGTCATTGAACGCGGCGGCGAGCAGGTCTTCCAGCAATTCAGGATCGGTCAGGGCGCTGGGGTCGATGCGAACCCGCCGCGCTTCCATGCGGCCGCTCAAAGTGAGCTTGACCGCGCCGCCGCCGGCTACGCCGGTGACCTCGACATTGCCCAAGTCCTCTTGGGCTTGCTTGATCTGGTCCTGCATGCGCTGGGCTTGCTGCATGAGGTTGGCAATGGGTCCGCGCATATCAATTCTCCGAAAGGGTAAAGGTGCGCCTCAGCGCGTGATCGAGACGCAAGTGGTGAGGCCAGCCTGGCTTAGTTTGGGTCGGGTGGCCGCACCGAGCCCGGCACGATGCGACCCTCGTACTGAGTGAGCAACCGCGTCACTGCCGGGTCGGCGGCAAAATCGCGCTCGGCGGCTTGCTGTCGCGCATCCTGTTCACGCCGACTGCGCGCGCTCAAGGTGTCGACGGCCGCCACGGCCGCGCGAATATCCAAGGTCAAGGTATGCCCCAACGCGGTCACCAAGGCTTGCGTCAGTTGTTGCACGCAGGCAGGCGGGCGCAGGTACTCCAGTGATTCGGCCAGACTCAGGCGCAGAACAGTGTCCTCGAAGGCAACGAAGCCCGCATTGCTGGCTAGTTCGCGCACCGGGCCTTTCAGCCCCAAGGTGGCGACCAGCGCCAACCAGTCTTCGTTGCTGGTAAGCCTTATCGAAGCCATTGCGCTGGCGGTCACCAGCGGGCGATTCGTATTGAGTTGGTCGGACGCCATTGGGACGGTCGCCGTCGAGAGTGACGGCAACAATTCAGAGGCCATCGGTGCATCAGCGATTCGATGCGTGACTGGGACGCTGGCGGCCGGGCGAACCACCGATGGCAGCGGGGCGTTCGTGATCGCGGGCAACGGTGGCTCGGCGGCGGTACGCGTGCTTACTGTCGCTGCAACCCCACCCGTGGTCGGCACGCGGCGGGGTGCGCTGCTGGAATCAGCGCCCGCCGTTGGGGCATGCGGGCGAAACGCCAACATCCGCATCAACGCCATCTCGAAGCCAACTCGCGGCGTCGGTGCCAACTCAAGCTCGCGGCGTCCGTTCACTGCCATCTGATACCAAAGCTGGACTAATTCTGGGGCAACCGCTATGGCCTGTGCGACTGCCCAATCCGTGGCAGTCATGCTTGGCACCAACTGTGCCAATTGAATTCGATGGAGTGCAGCGGCGATGGCTTCCAACAAGCCGCTGAAGTCGGGCGAAAAATCGGCCAAGCGCTCAACTTCGGCCAACAAGGCGACGCCATCGCCGGCCACCAGCGCTTCCAGCAAGGCATCGACACTGGCGCTGTCGACCGTGCCCAGCATGGCCATCACATCGGCTTCGCGCAAACTGCCGGCGCCATACGCAATCGCTTGATCGAGCAGGGACAAACCATCGCGAAGGCTGCCATCGGCCGCATCCGCCAGCAGCGCAATCGCGCTTGCATCGGCGGCGATACTCTCAGCGACAACGATGGACTGGATCTGCCCGCCGATCTGCTCCGGCGTCAATCGCTTCAAATTGAATTGCAGGCAACGCGACAACACGGTGACCGGCAGCTTTTGCGGGTCGGTGGTGGCGAGCAAGAACTTGACGTGTTCGGGCGGTTCTTCCAGCGTCTTCAACAAGGCGTTGAAGGCATTGCGCGACAACATGTGCACTTCGTCGATCAAGTACACCTTGTAGCGTCCGCGCGAAGGCATGTATTGCGCGTTGTCGATCAAGTCGCGCACGTCGTCCACGCCGGTATGGCTGGCCGCATCGATCTCAATCAAATCGACAAAGCGGCCCGCATCCACCGCCACACACACGGGGCAAACGCCGCAGGGCTCGGCACCGATGCCGATTTCGCAATTGAGACTTTTGGCGAAGATTCGAGCAATCGTGGTCTTGCCGACCCCGCGCGTACCAGTGAACAAGAACGCGTGGTGGACGCGTCCCGCGGTCAGCGCATTGGTCAATGCCCGCACCACATGGGTCTGCCCGACCAGCTCGGCAAAGCGTCGCGGTCGCCATTTGCGGGCGAGTACCAGATACGACATCAGGTCAGCGTGCGGCCATAGACGGGCCGCCATTGTGCCAAGCCCATGACCCAGCGACCACATCTGCTATGCGAGTTGGTTTCGCCACCATGCGCTACGCAGCCACTGCGACCAGACAGCTCCAAAGCGCTGCCAAACTGCGCAGGTCCTGCGCGTTGTGTTCGCCGACGCGGCGCAGATCGCGGGCGCTGCCTCCCGATAGATAACTGCGCCATGCACGTGGCGCTTCGGCACCGGGCAAATCGTCTTCGCGCACGATACCCAGCGCGCGGCGCTCGATAGTCGCCAAGCGGCAGTTTTCAAAACAACCTCGAAAACGTCGCCGGGTGGGATACAACAAGTCCAGATGTGCCCTGCCCGGCAAGGGATTGGTCATTCGTGCCAGCCGATAGCGAGTGGCCAACAGCGGAGCGTCGTAACTTCGACCGTTGTAACTGCAAAGGATATGTTCGGGAAATAGCCACCGCGCAAACTCGGCCAGCATGGATGCTTCCGCGCCGAGTGTGGCGATGGTGAGCTGCCGAACGCGAAAGCCGCCGGCCTGCCAATCGCCGGCACCAATCATGAAAGCCCGAGTACCGCTGCCGCCGGCTAGGCCGGTGGTTTCGGTATCAAAAAACAGCAGTCGCGATGGATCGACGCCTACGGCTTCAGCGAAGGCCAAGGGCGCCCCGTCTGCCACCACCGTCGCAGGCAGCGGCCATGGGCAAAATTGCTCATGGAAGTACAAGCCGGGTGCAATTTCGTCACCCTCGATGCGTCGATCCATCCACGGATCGCTCTGTTTATCGACCGTCATCTCGACGCTAGGACGCAAGCGATCGCGCACTCCGAGCAGGCGCCGCAGCGCAGCGCGCTGCACCTCGCCCGCCGCCGTCGTCGGCGGCATGCATGGCTTGCTTCCCGCTTGTTCAGCCAAGCGGCGAAGTTGGGTTGCCAGCGCGCTCATGCAGACGTCAATAGCGTCAACACGCGTTGCGTGAGTTGGCGGGGAGACACCAAGGCGCTTTCGTCACTGGCCAGAATCGGCCCTACACAGGCGGGACAACCGGCGTGGCAGTCACAACCGGCCACCAGTTCAGTCGCTCGTCGCAACAACTCATCGCGGCGCTGAAACAACGGCTCACTCAAGCCCACACCGCCGGGAAAGTTGTCGTACAGAAAAACGGTGGGCGCGAAGCGTTCCTGTAACTGGGGATCGACTACGGCACCGTTACTGGTTCGCAGGCAGCCGCGACCACGTTGATCGGTCGCCACTGTCCAAGCACCGTCAGCGCTGCCGACCGACTTCTGCAGATCGCGCGCTTCGGCCATCACTGCCAACGTCGCCACCACGTGCAAGGCGTAGGCAGCGCCCAGAAATCCATCCAGCGCCTGTTGCCGCGAGTCAAACACTGCATCCAATACCTGCTGATCGAGCTGCCACCACATTGCGGTGGTATGCAGCTCCTGATCGGGCAAGGTCACTGGTCCGTAGCCGATGTTTTCGTGAGTGTAGTAGCGGATTTTTTTGTAACCCGACACCCGCCGCACCACGTGTACTTCGCCGTGATTGGCCAAGCCTTGCCCGCTGCTGGAAAAGTCAAAGCGCTCCAACACTTTCAACTTGGTGTAGTCGATAGCATCGGTGTAATAGTCCACATGCGTGCGGGTGACAAACGCCTTGCGACCTTCCCAATCGAGTTTTTCCACTTGATAGGGCAAGGCTTGAATCATGTGGATCGCGCCCTCGTACAGAGTCAGGGCCGCCGCGCTGTAGTCCACTTCAGCAATGATGGTTTGGCGGCCGTCGCTGCGATCCACCACGACGAAATTGCCGTCAGCGACGGATCGCAGGCTGACGGCGATGGCTGGGTAACTGTCAGCGATCCACTCCCAACGCCCGCCTTCGCGATGCAGTACACCGGCCTCTGCCAACACTTCAAGGTAGTCAGTGGGGTCGAGCGGGCCAAAGCGATCCGCTTCGATGAAGGGCAGTTCGAACGCGGCGCAGCGAATGTGATCGAGCAGGATCAGCGGCTGATTGGCGTCGATGCGTGCGTGTTCGGGGCTGGCCTCGGCAAAGAACTGTGGATGCCGCACCACGTATTGATCCAGCGCGTCGCTGCTTGCCACCAAAACGCCCAGACTTGGCCGCTGGCGGCGACCCGCACGACCAAATCGAAGCGTACGCCGAGTTGGGCGAGCGGGTGAAAAGCACCATGGATGTGGACTTGGGGCCCGCAGCGGAAGTGGATACGACCTTGGCCTCCGCCAAGAAGCGCTTCATCCAGCGGCTAGGACGGGCCGCAAGACAAGGCATTGGCAACCTGAAAGTCCGTAACCAACTCGACAAAGAC
>JANNWF010000220.1:0-8683 GCA_031408455.1 Pseudoxanthomonas sp.
ATTACGGCGGGCCGTGGAATCTGGCCATATCCACTCGATGGTGCTGTGGGGACCGCCGGGCTGCGGCAAGACCACGCTCGCTTTGCTGCTCGCCCATTATGCGAAGGCCGAGTTCCGCGCGCTGTCGGCGGTCATGTCCGGGCTTGCCGATATTCGCGAACTGCTTGCCGACGCCGAGCTGCGCTTTTCGGCGGGCACGCAGACGGTGCTATTCGTCGACGAAGTGCACCGCTTCAACAAGACCCAACAAGACGCATTCCTGCCTTTCATTGAGCGCGGCAGCATCATCTTTGTTGGTGCGACTACCGAGAACCCCAGTTTTGAGTTGAACTCGGCGTTGCTATCGCGCTGTCGTGTGCACGTGCTGGAAGCGGTCGCCGTCGATGACATCATCGCTGCGCTCAAACTTGCGTTGGCCGATCAGTCACGCGGTCTCGGCGATATGAAAGTGCAGATCGGCGAAGACTCGCTGCGACTGATCGCGCAAGCCGCCGATGGCGATGTCCGCCGCGCGCTGACGCTATTGGAAATTGCCGCCGAGCTTGCTCAAAGCGAGGCCGGCGTCATCACCGCCATTACTCTGCAACAAGTATTGGCCGATCGCACACGGCGCTTTGACAAGGGCGGCGAGCAGTTTTATGACCAGATTTCGGCGTTGCACAAATCGGTGCGCAGCAGCAATCCCGATGCCGCCTTGTATTGGTTTTGCCGCATGCTCGACGGCGGCTGCGACCCGCACTATCTCGCCCGTCGCTTGACTCGAATGGCGGTCGAGGACATCGGTCTGGCCGATCCACGCGCCTTGCAGATGGCCAACGATGCGTGGGCGGCGTTTGATCGAATGGGTAGTCCAGAAGGCGAGCTGGCGCTGGCGCAACTGGTGATTTATCTCGCCAGCACGGCCAAATCGAACTCCGCCTACATCGCATTCAAAGCCGCACAGGCCGACGTGCAAGTATTTGGCACCGCCGAGGTCCCGCTGCATCTACGCAATGCACCGACCCGGCTGATGAAGCAGCTAGGCTATGGCGAAGGCTATCAGTACGACCACGATGCTGACGGCGGCATCGCCCTTGGCCAAACAGGGTTTCCGGATTCACTCGGCGAGCGCGTCTACTACCAACCGGTGGATCGCGGCCTTGAAATCAAACTTGGCGAAAAACTCGACGCCGTGCGCGCCGCCCGCGCCGCTGCCGTCGCCAAACGGTGAGCGCACCATGGTGGCAGCAGTTGAGTGTGGTGATGGCCGGTGGCGCACTGGGTGCGGCGCTACGGTTCTGGCTCGGCGGCGCACTGCTGCGACAACTCGGTAACGGACTGCCATGGGGAACGCTAGCGGCCAACCTCATTGGCGCCTTCGCGGTCGGCTTCGTCGCCGTCTGGCTGCAGGGGCGAGATGGCGCGGCTGTGTTGTGGCGAGCCTTCCTGATCGTCGGACTACTGGGAGGCCTGACCACCTACTCCGCGTTGATGTTGGAGATGTTGCTGTTTGCGCGTAGTCAGCGGACTGGGTTGGCGGTTGTTTATCTAACAGTGACCTTGCTGCTTGGTGTGGTGTTGGTTTGGATGGGGGCGGAGCTTGCAGAGCGATTGCGGGGTGGTAGTTAGTCTTCGTTCCGGCGACGCCGAGCTCGTTTGTCATTGCGGCATTCGCCGGAATGACGAGTAGGGGAGGCCCGTCGGGGCCAGATAGATTCGGCGATAGGTCGATGGCCTAGCCCCATCGCCCTCGAACTTCGTTGCGACTGTCACCCGCGGCCCGGATAATTCTGGGCCGTGTTGCTTTCGGAACTCCCAATGCTTGATCCCACCCTGTTGCGTGCCCAGCTAGCCGACACCGCAGAGCTGTTGAAAGCGAGCCGCAACTTTGATTTGGACGTGGATGCGCTCGATGAACTTGAAGGCAAGCGCAAGCAAATCCAAGCGCGTACGCAAGAGCTGCAAAACCTGCGCAACACCCGCTCCAAGGCCATAGGGATCGCCAAGAGCAAGGGTGAGGATGGCTTGCAACTAATGGCCGAGGTGGTCGCCATAGCCGATGAATTGGCGGCCTCGGAAGTACAGCTGCAATCGGTTCGTGAGCAGCTGGAGGAGATCGCCCAGCGCATTCCCAACTTGCCACAAGCCTGCGTGCCCTTGGGCACCTC
Source organism: Pseudoxanthomonas sp. (assembly GCA_031408455.1). Classification (GTDB taxonomy): domain Bacteria; phylum Pseudomonadota; class Gammaproteobacteria; order Xanthomonadales; family Xanthomonadaceae; genus JANNWF01. The sequence goes on from JANNWF010000220.1 coordinate 2,148, forward strand.
GGAAGCGCAGAACCTTGAGATCAGTCGCTGGGGCGTGCCCCGCCAATTCGACTTTGACGTGCTCGATCACGTCGAGCTGGGCGCGCGCTTGGGCGGTTTGGATTTCGATGCCGGCAGCAAGTTGTCGGGCAGCCGCTTCACCGTTCTGAGCGGCCAAGTGGCAGCCCTGCATCGGGCGCTGGCGCAGTTCATGCTCGATCTGCACACCCGCGAACACGGCTACCGCGAGTGCAACGTGCCCTTGATCGTGAATGCTGAAAGCATGCTCGGCACTGGCCAGCTGCCCAAGTTTGAAGAAGATCTGTTTGCGACGGAAATTGGCGAGCAGAAGCGCTATCTAATCCCCACGGCCGAAGTGCCGCTGACCAATCTGGTGCGCGACAGCATCGTCGACGATGCCACGCTGCCACTGAAATACACCGCGCACTCGTTATGCTTTCGTGCTGAAGCCGGCAGCCATGGCCGTGACACTCGCGGCATGATTCGTCAGCACCAATTCGAGAAAGTGGAACTGGTGGCGATCTGCCGCCCGGCGGAAAGCGATGCGCTGCACGAAGCGATGACCCGACATGCCGAGGTAGTTTTGGAGCGCCTCGAACTGCCGTATCGACGCCTGCTGCTGTGCAGCGGTGACATGGGGTTTACAGCCAGCAAGACCTTCGATTTGGAGGTGTGGCTGCCAGGACAAAATAGCTATCGCGAGATTAGTTCGGTGTCCAATTGCGAGTCGTTTCAGGCGCGCCGCATGCAGGCGCGTTGGCGCAATCCGGATACCGGCAAGCCAGAGCCGCTACACACTTTGAATGGGTCGGGTGTGGCGGTGGGGCGCGCCCTGATCGCGGTGTTGGAGAACTACCAGCAGGCCGATGGAACGGTGACTGTTCCGGCCGTGTTGCAGCCGTATCTGGGTGGGCTGCAGCGGTTGGGTTGAAGTCTCCTGCGAATACAACGGGTCACCAAGAGAAGCGGAGCAAGTTCGCGCGCTGCGCGTGCGCCTTCGCTTCGCTCGGTCCGCTCTACCAATGCATGGCCGAACCGCCCGCGCCGTTTTGGACGCGAGCCGGGGCCTCATGCTTGGCGAGATTTTGTAGAGCCGAGCTTGCTCGGCTGCTTTCGCCTTGAGGCAACAGAAGCGGAGCAAGTTCGCGCGCTGCGCCTGCGCCTTCGCTTCGCTCGGTCCGCTCTAGCAAAGAATGAGTTGGTTTATCGCGCCTTCGTAGTGCCCGATCCAAACGGGTTAGCATCACCTCGGCGGTCAACCCACACGCCTATACTTCGACCCATGAAATCAGCGTCGGAGTCGGACATGCGGGATGCTTTCACTTGCGCAAGCGGCACCTCAGTAAGGCGATTGGTGCTGGCCTTGTTGGTCGTGTTGATGAGCGCGCTGGCCGCCTGCAGCGCGCCCACTCCTCCTGCACCTCCGCCCGTTGTTGCCACGGTCGAGGAAGTGAAATCCGACCAGCCGTTCGGATTGGTCAGCGCCGTTGGCGAGGAATACGAGGGTCGCGCTTCACTGTTGCTGCGATTCAATCGCGCGCTGGCGTCGACGCAACCCTTCGACACCCGCATCGCGGTGAAAGACGGCAACGGTGCCGCCCAGTCTGGCGCTTGGGTATTGGAAGACGACGGCAGCAAGCTGCGATTCCCTTACCTGCAAGCTGATCAGACCTACAGTTTGAGTCTCTTAGCCGAACTGGAAGCGGCAGATGGTTCGACCTTGGGCAAGGTCACCGAGGCCTCGGCGTATTCCGGCAATTTGCCGCCCTTGCTGGGGTTCGCCAGCCAAGGCAGCGTGCTGCCATCACGCGGCAGCGATGGCTTGCCGATTGTGGCGGTGAATACCACGGAGGCCGACGTCGAATTTTTCCGCATCAAGCCCTCGTCCTACTCCGATTTTTTTGCGCGCTGGCAGCGCAACGGCCAACGTAGCTATTGGGAGCTGGGCGACATCAGCCGGATGGCCGAGCCGGTGTACGCCAATCGCTTTGCGCTCAGCGATCAACCCAATGAGCGCGTGGTGTCGTTGTTGCCAATTCATGGCATCGATGAACTGCGCCCGCCGGGCTTGTATCTGGCGACGATGAAGCGTCCCGGCCAATTCGATGGTCAGCTCGAAACCACCCAATACGTCGTCACCGATCTCGGCCTGCACGCGCGCAGCGTCGGCAACACCTTGCACGTGCACGTGGCCTCCCTGGACAGCGGGCAGGCGCGCAGTAGCGTGCAGATCGAAGTGATTGATGCCGTTGGAAAAGTGATCGCCGGCGGCAGCACCGATGGCTCTGGCGACCTCGCTTTGGTCAATTATCGACCCTTGCCAGAGCACGTTTTGGTCGGTCGCGCGGGCGAAGAATTGGTCTTGCTGCCGTTCCGGCAGCCGGCGCTGGATCTATCCGAATTTGCGGTAGCGGGCCGTGCGCATTCGGCGATGGATGCCTACATCTGGTCGGGTCGTGATCTGTATCGCCCCGGCGAAACCTTGCAGATTTCGGCGCTGTTGCGCGATTTCGACGGAAAACCCATTGCCAAGGCACCACCGTTGTTTGCGCGTCTCAAGCAACCCGACGGTCGCCTATCGGCCGCGCAAACCCTGGAGCCTGGCGACCTTGGCTATTACTCGCTGAGTCAGTTGATAAGCGACGACGCAGCCACCGGCCGCTGGAGTGTTGAACTGAAGCTTGATCCTGACAAGGGCGAGCCCATCGGCAGTTTCAGTTTCCGCGTCGAAGAGTTTCTGCCGGAGCGTTTGAAGCTGTCGTTGGACGCGAAGCCGCCGCGATTGGCGCCTGGCGAGGCTTTGCCGCTAACGGCCGAAGGCGCATTTCTGTATGGCGCGCCAGCGGGTGGCAATCGACTCAAACTCGAACTGCTGTATCAACCGGCCAATCACGCGGTGGCGTCTTTGCCGACGTACTTTTTTGGCGATCCCACCATCGAATTGCCAGACGGACCGCAAGCCGCCGCTGATCTCAAGCTGGGCGACGATGGCCGCATCGAACAGGCGCTGGATGTATTACCCGAAACCACCGTTACTGCGCCAGTCGATGTGCGCGTTGCGGCCAGTTTGTTTGAATCGGGCGGGCGCGCCATTCGGCGCTCGCTGGTCCGCACCATCTGGCCGGCTGACGCCTTGATCGGTGTGCGCCCGCTGTTCGACCCGACTACCGGTGCCGATAACAACGCCGCCGTCGGTTTTGAAGTGCTGCGCAGCGATGCCGATGGTGGGCTCAGCACGGCATCAGCCCTGGAAGTCGAATTGATTCGCGAACATCGCGATTACCGCTGGAGCTGGGTCGATGGTACTGGCTGGAACAGCGATTACACGCATCGTTATGAAACCGTCGATACGCAGACCTTGGCTCTAGACGGCACGCGTCCCGGCAAAATTGAGGTGCGCGTTGAATGGGGCGAATACCGCCTGCAAATTCGCGATCCGGATACCGGCTTGACCATGCGCTATCCGTTCACCGCAGGATGGAGCTGGAACGACGGCAATCGCGGCGTCGATGCCGCGCCCGACAAGGTCAAGATCGCGCTCGACAAAACCGGTTATCGCATCGGCGACAGCGTGCAAGTCACGATCACGCCGCCGCATTCGGGTCCGGGTGTGCTGTTCGTCGAGAGCAGTGATGGCCTGCTGCATCAGCAAGCCTTTGAGGCCAAACCCGGCGCCCAGTTGTCGTTCGAAGTGGAAGCCGGTTGGCAACGCCACGACATCTACGTGACCGCCCTGGTGATGCGCCCGGCAAGTGCGGCGGCCAATGGCAGTCCGCAGCGCGCGGTCGGCGTCGCCCATTTGCCGATGGCACGCGGGGATCGCACGCTCACATTGGCGGTGAAGGCAGCAGAAGTCGTACGACCGGGTGAGACCTTGCGCGTCGAGCTGAAGTCACCCGAACTCGCCGGGCAAACCGGCTATGCGGTGGTGGAAGCGGTCGACCAAGGCGTGTTGTCGTTGACCGGCTATGCCCTGCCCGATGCCTTGGAGCACTTCCTGGCCCGCCGCGCGCTGGGCGTGGAGGCACGCGACGTGTACGGCCGAGTGATCGAGCGTTTGCGCGGTGAGCGCGCCCGCCTGCGCTATGGCGGTGATGCCGCACTCGCTGCGTTGCCGCAGTCCCGGCGACCCACCGCGCGAGTCCAGACCGTCGCTCTGCACCATGCGCCGGTGCAGTTTGACGCCGAAGGAAACGCCAGCGTCGAATTCAGCATGCCTGATTTCAATGGCGCGCTGCGGATCGCGGCCTTGGCCTATAGCGGTGATCGCTATGGCCGCGCGGAATCCGAGGCCAAGGTTCGCGCGCCGTTGGTGCTGGAAGTGAGCACGCCGCGCGCGTTGGCGGTCGGCGACAGCGCCAAGCTCACCATCGATTTGCAAAATCTCAGCGGCAGCGCGCGCACCTATCGCGTAACTGCGCGCGCTGATGCGCTGTTATCGATTGACGCCGGCGTTCAACAAGTGGAGCTCGCCGATGGCGCGCGCCGCAGCATCACTTTCCCGCTGCGCGCCCTGCCCGGCCAAGGCGTGGGCAAATTCAGTGTCGAGGCGAGCAGTGAGGACAGCCGCATCGAGCGCGCATTTGAGATCGCTGTACGCCCCGCATGGCCGGCCGAGCGGCGTGCTCGTGCGCGGGTCCAGCAAGGTGCGGGCTCGATGACCTTGGGTGCCGACCTGATCAGCGGTCTCATACCCGACTCAACCACGGTGAGGCTCAGTCTCTCCAGCGTGCCGCCGCTACCTTTCTCCAGCGCGGTGCAAGGACTGATTGGCTATCCGCATGGCTGCATTGAGCAGACCAGCAGCCGCTTGTGGCCATTGCTCTGGCTGGACGATAAAACAGCCGCGCAGTTCGGTTTGACTGCGCTGGATCCGAAGGTCCGGCAGCAAATGATCGATACAGGCTTTAGCCGCATCGCGGCGATGCAGATGGCCAACGGCCAGTTCGGTTTCTGGCCGGGGGACAGTTGGGCGCAACCGCAGATGACCGCGTTTGTCGCCGAACTGCTATTGAGTGGCCGTGAGAACGGATTGGCCATTCCAGACTCGGTGCTGGAACTCGCGCTAAAACGCTTGGGCGAAGAGCTGCTCACCGGTGGCGATGGCTATTACAGCTACGAGAACTCAGGTCACCTGCGATTCGCCGCCAGTGCGCACGCGGGCTATGTGTTGGCCAAACTAGGCCGCGCACCGCTGGGCTCACTGCGTGCCTTGTACGAACACGAGCGTGCCAAGTCGCTCACCGCCCTGCCCTTGCTGCAATTGGGTGTCGCCTTGCGACTGCAGGGCGATACCGAGCGTGGCGACGCGGCGATCAAGGAAGCGCTAGAGAAAAAGGATGCACGACCGCCCTACCTCGGCGACTACGGCTCGCAACTGCGCGACGAGGCATTGATGCTGGCGCTTCTGCACGAGAACAAGCTGGCAACGGCCGAACACAACGCCCGCCTGATCACCTTGGCGCGTGAAATGCGCGCGCCTGAGTCAGCGCGGTACGGGCTCAGCACTCAGGAAATGCTGGCGGTGTTCCGCCTCGGTCGGCAGTTGTTGGTCGACCAAGGCGCCACGCTGGCCGGCAAGCTCAATGTCGCTGAGCGCAGCATCGACTTGCCAGCGGTCGCCATGTATTCGCTGGATCTGAGCGCCGATGACCTGCGTAGTGGGGTCAGACTTGAGCTGACGGGCGATTCCGAAGTCTGGGTTGCCGAGGACGCACTCGGCGCAGCGATCAAGCCGCCGCCGGTGAACGAACAAGGCATGAGCATCCAGCGCGTCTGGTATCGCATGGACGGCACTGTCTTCGAGGGTGGACAAATCAAGGAAGGCGACACCTTGATCGCACGGCTGACCGTGAACTCCGGCGAGCCTGTGCCAGACGCCTTGGTCACCGATCTGCTTCCCGCTGGATTGGAAGTCGAGAACCTGGCCTTGGGCGATACCGAAACCCTCGCCGCACTGGTGATCGACGGCACTCCGCTCTCCGAGCGCAGCTATGGCTCGGAAATCCTGCACGAGGAATATCGCGATGACCGTTATGTCGCGGCGGTGAAGCTCTACGGTCAAGCAGCGAATCTGTATTACCTGGTGCGCGCCGTGTCACCCGGACGCTTCGTGATTCCGCCGCCGCTGGTGGAAGACATGTATCGACCGCGGCTGTCGGCACGCGGCATCACGCCGGAGCAGATGCTGGAAGTGGTGGCGCCTTGATTGACTCGGGACTCGGGGCCAGCCGGCACGTTTGTAAACGGCAGGTTTGCGTGCCGGCGACCGAGCGCAGCGAAGGCAGCCGCGAAGCGGCTGAGCGCCTGAGCAACCGCAAGCGAAGGCTGCCCGCGCAGCAGGCGAACGCTATGCGCAAAGGCCAAGAAGCAAAACTCGGAACTCGTTAAGCGTTAGTCCAAGTGCAGCGGAGCAAGCTCGAGCAAGCTCCGCTCTACAAAAGCCGGACGACTCGCGAGCTTTTGTAGAGCCGACCGAGCGAAGCGAAGGCTGCGCGCGCAGCGCGCGAACTTGCTCGGCTGCTCCTACAAGGTTG
>JANNWF010000221.1:0-5705 GCA_031408455.1 Pseudoxanthomonas sp.
GCGGCGGGGGTCGAGGCCGAGGTCCGCTTGGCGATGCGCTACGGCTCGCCTTCGGTGCAGGAAGTGCTCGATGGTTGGCAGCAAGAGGGTCTGCGCCGACTGCTGGTGCTGCCTCTGTATCCGCAGTATTCGGCCACTACCACCGCCTCAGTGTTCGATGCCATCTACGCTTGTGTGCAGCGCTGGCGCTGGCAACCGGAGTTGCGGCTGATCACTGATTACTTTGCGGAGGCAGGATGGGTGGAGGCCATCGCCCACTCCATTCGGGAGCACTGGGCGGCGCATGGCCGCGGCGAACGCTTGCTGATCTCATTCCATGGCATTCCGAAGCGCTACTTGTTGGCTGGCGATCCGTACTTCTGTCAGTGCCACGCGTCAGCGCGCCTGATCGCCGGCGCGCTGAAGCTGACCGACGCAGAGTGGACATTGAGCTTCCAGTCGCGAGTCGGGCGCGAAGAGTGGTTGCGTCCCTACACCGACGAAGTGATCAAGGCGCTGCCCGCTGAAGGCGTGCGTCGCCTCGACGTCGTCTGTCCCGGGTTTGCGGTCGATTGCTTGGAAACACTGGAGGAGATCGCGATGCAGAACGCTGAGCTATTCGTGGCGTCCGGCGGTGAATCGCTGCGTTACATCCCGGCGTTGAATAGCTCCGGCGCACACGTTCAGGCGCTCACGGATCTGGTCAAACGCCACGGCAGCGGATGGAGCGAGTTCGCTGACGCTGAAGATCGTGCCACTGCGGCATCAGCGCAGGCTGCATCGCTAAGCGCGTACCGCAACTATCGCGGCCCTCAATCCCCGCCATGAATGCGCCGCAATCCCTGACGTTTGCCGGCCGAGTCGCTCCGTTGGCGGCCCTGCGCTGGAACGCTGGCGCCAAACACCGGGTGCTCGCGGTGCACGGCTGGCTGGATAACGCGATGAGTTTTGCTCTGCTCGCGCAGTACTTGCCGGACTGCGACTTGGTCGCCATCGACCTGCCCGGTCACGGCCAGTCTGGCCATTTACCGCCCGGCTTTTGGTATCACTTCATCGATTACCTTGGCGATGTGTTGGACGCCATGGATGCGCTGGGATGGGGGCGCGCCAACCTGTTGGGCCATTCGCTGGGTGGAGCTACGGCGTCGACGCTGGCCGCCGCCGCTCCGCATCGGGTCGAACGCCTTCTCGTCATCGAAGCCTTGGGGCCGCTGGCGGTCGCGCCGGGCAAGGCGGCCGAGTCGTTGCGTCGAGGCGTTGCTGATCGGCGCGGCGCAGCGGACAAACGCAAGCGGGTGATTCCGAGTGTGGATGCGGCAATCGCTGCCCGTTTGCACGCAACGCCCATGCAGCCGAGCAGCGCGCGGCTGTTGGTGGAGCGCAATCTGACCGCAGTCACTGGTGGATTCGAATGGACCAGTGATCCGCGGTTGCGCTTATCAACGCCGGCACGCATCGCCGAGGCACAGGTGCAGGAATGGCTGGCAGCGATCGAAGCGGCCACATTGTTGATTGCTGCTGCACAACATCCGAACTATTTTGATCCCAACACACGCGATCAGCGTGTCGCGATGCTGCGGGAGGCGAGCGTCTGCATCCTGCCGGGTCAACACCATTTGCATATGGACACACCGGAGCCGGTGGCCGCCGCGATTCGCGCATTCCTCGACTAGCGCCAATACCGGTCGGTTGGGGAACAAACTCAAAAATCGTCATTCCGGCGCACGCCGGAATCCATGCTGGGGCTGCGACGCCGCTGCCGTGGATTCCGGCGTGCGCCGGAATGACGAGCCAAACTGGGCAGCATTGCGGCTAGCGCGCGCGATGAGCCGCGCTATCGGCCATCGATGCTTATGCGGTAGGCGTTTTCCGAACCTCGCCGATGAGTCCCGCCAAGCGCTGCTTGAGCGCCATTCCATCGCCGCGCAGATAGGCACGCTGCTCCCGCCATTGCGGCGAACGCTTGCTCACCTCGCGCCAAAACGCTGGGCTGTGATTGCGTTGCAGCAAGTGACAAAGCTCATGCACCAGCACGTATTCGAACGCTGCGGGAGGACCCAACACCAAACTTAAATCCAAAGACAGCCCATTATCCGGGCTCAGTGAACCCCACAAGGACCGCAGCGGGCGGAGTCGCAGTTCGCGCGGAGGCTGCGGCAATCCCGGCAGGTACGACGGCAACCAGCGGCCAATATCTGCGCGAGCCTCTGCCAGATAAAACTCGCGCAGGACGCGCCGCGCAGTGCGATCCGGCGCGGCGCGCGGCAACACCATCACCAATCCACTGGGCTCAATCTGGACATGCGCATAGCGCCCGGATTGCCATGTCAGCGGAATCGATTCCCCACGCAACACAATCGATAACGTGAGGTCTCGTTGCAGCGGCTGTGTGGGATCAGGCGCCGCCTTGGAAATGCGCTGCAAGTGCCCGTCCAGCCACTCGCGCTGCGCATTCAAGAAGGCGAGTGCCTCACCATTGGACGCCCCTCGCGGCACCGTCAACCGCACTCCGCGCTCGCCGACCAGCAGCTTGATCCGGCGCGCGCGCGGATCGTGAACACGCTCCACCTCGATTTCACGACCATCCGCCATCGACAACGCGATGCGCTCACGATGGATGGAAGACTTGACGGCCACCTAGCCTTGACTCTCCATGCGGTCGGCGCCGGGTCTAACGCTCGGCGCGACTCAGCTTGAAACTGGTCTCAAGCAAGACGAACAAACGCTTGAGCTCGGCCGCCATTAGCGCATAGCGCGCATCCAGCTCGGCGCGCAGCGAGTCACGTTCGGTGTTCTCCAGTCCATCCACCGCGCCATCGAGAAACTTGAGCTTGCGCACGACCAAATCTTCGCCCATGACGAAGCTCACATGGTCGTCAAAGTTGAGCGCCAGTTTCGAACACAACTTGCCCACTTCGAGATGCTTGCCAATTTCCTCGGCCGCCAATTCCTGGCGCTGACACTTGACCACCGCACCTTGGTCGGCCGGATCCTTCAACTCGCACTCGTCACCCAAGGTCAAGCCGTCTGGCAGCGTCTCGCCCGCCAACCATCCGGTGAGGATGGCGCGCGGCGCGACCTCGGCATTCAGCGGTACCGCCGGGAAACTGCCTAGCGCGCGGCGCAGCTCAGACACCACGCCTTCGGCCGTCTTGCGACTGCTGGTATCAACGGCAATAAATGCCAGCTCGCGATCAATGTGCGCATTCACTCGCGATGGCCGCGAAAATGCGCGCGGCAGCAGCTCGTGCAGCACTTCGTCTTTCAATCGTTTGCGCGCGCGACCACCGAGCTTGCTGCCGTCGCGTTCCTCGATCTCAGCCGCTCTCTGCGACACGTACTCGTTGACGACCGCGGCGGGCAGCAGCTTGTCTTCGCCGCCGAGACTGATCCACAGGCCATCGCCAATGCCGTGACTCAAGGCCTCCTCGGCGCGACCAAACGGTGAAACAAAGCCTCGCGAGGACATCTCCAACGGGCCGACCGGCTTCAACCGGCAAGCGTCGAGGCCGGCGTCAAGGGCGGACCAATCGAGGCCAGCAGGGAAACGAAACAAGGTCAAATTGCGAAAAAACATGCGTCAGGGGATGGCCTTAGAGGGGGCGAAACGAGAGGCTGCGGCGCGCCAGCTGAGACGGCTAGGCAGCGCTTAATTCTACCTGTTGAACAACGCTCACCTGCACGTATTCGCCGCCACCAAGCCGCGCTATGCTCGCGCAGCCCAAGTTCCCTGCGAGCGCCCATGCAGCCGGTCGACACCTCCGCCATCAGCCGCCGGCTCGTCGAGCTGCGCGAAGAACATCGCGACCTCGACTTGGCTATCAGTCGCTTGGTGGAGGACGTTGTCGCCGATGACCTGCGCCTGCGACGGATGAAGAAGCGCAAGCTGTTGCTGAAGGACATGATCACGCGCTTGCAAAGCAAGCTCATCCCTGACCTCGATGCCTGAAGCCCACTGGCATTCCATTTAGGCCCAATCGACACGAATCGTCATTCCCGCGTATGCGGGAATCCAGTGGCCTAGCAGCGCGTCGCTGGCTGCAGACGCATTGGATCCCCGCCTGCGCGGGGATGGCATGCGCCAAGGAAGTGAAGCCCGAGCCGGCGATTAAGACCGACTCAGGCAGTACAGCTAAGGACTCACTTGAAGGTGTAGACCAAATTCAAAGTAGTCAGCGTGTCGGTTTTCTTGATAGTTGGCGAGACGTCGGTGTTATGCCGCGCTTGTAATCCGGCCTTTAATGCCAACGTTGAGTTCATCGCCACCGCCACGCCCACGTCGTTCTGAGCGAACGTGTTGTCACTGCCCGACTCGACCAGAAAGGTGTTGTAGAAATTGCTATTGGCCGTGAGCACGCGCTTGTAGTCAACGCCGCCGCGGACAATGAATTCGTCCTGGGATTCGCCGGTCACCGCGTCTTTCGCGCTGCGATAGCCGGGACCGATCTCGGTGCGCAACTTGGTGGTTTCCGACTTGATCCACTGATACCCGTGGCTCACCGAAAACGTCGCCTGCGATTCAAACGGCGCAAAATCGTCGTTTTCGTAGCGCAGGGTGCCGATCCACGATGTGCGCGCGCTGGCCTTGAAGGCACTGGACAGTCCGACTTCATAGCGATTGGCGGTCAGTTGACGCGAGCGCTCGACGCTACCATCGCCATCGAAATCGCCAACCACTTCGCCCTTCGCGCGCAGCACGCCGAGTCCGAAGCTGTGCTTCCACTCGTCATCTTCGTTGACGAAGCCAAGCTTGCCATTGAGGTTTTCTGACTTGGCGTTGCCGCTCGTCACCGCGAGGCCAAGCTCACCGGCACCGGTCCAGCCGTCTGCGTGGGCAGCCAGTGGCAATGCAGCAAATAGGGCCACCGCAAGGGCATGGCGAAAGGGGTGCGATTGCAACATGGTCGACTCCGATGGTGAGCAAAAGGTAGCTGCGACACCGACTCCGTCAGCCGCACGCGGCGGATGGTAAGCGGGGTTCAGGCCTGCGCGGGTGAATCGGCCGTTAACCTTGCTGACTCAGGCGAAGTACAGCAAGTCGCAGGCTTTGGCGTGGGCGAAAACGCATGCGGCTAGCCGCCAAGCGGACCATCTCGGAAAATCGTTGGCGCTCGCGATTGCTTGCGCAGCAAAGCCTGCCAATTTTGTCTGGACCAGGCAGGCAATCGCGCAAGTTGATGCGGCTGTATTGACCACGCGTGCAGTATGGTTGGCTCGTTGATCTCGTTTGGGCTAGAAACTCCCGTCATGACCGACCGCCTGCGCCACGAACGCATCATGAATCTGCACCGGCTACTGAAGTCGGCGCGCTATCCGGTGCCGCTTGACCGCTTGATGAACGAGCTGCGCTGTTCGCGAGCCAGCGTCTACCGCGATCTGGCCTACCTGCGTGATGCGCTCGGCGCACCGGTCGAGTTTTGCGACGACCCGAAGGGCTTTCGCTACAACAGCGGCGAGGGCGAACGCTTCGAGCTACCAGGATTGTGGCTGTCATCGGAAGAGCTGCACGCCTTACTGGCCGCGCATCAACTGCTGGCAAGGACGGCGCCCGGTGTGCTCTCAGGCGCGCTAGCACCACTCAAGTCACGGATCGACAGCTTGTTGGCCGAACAAACAGGCGGCAAGCGCTTCCCGGTCGAGCGCGTACGCGTGATTGCGCAAGCGACACGCCAGCTCGATGAAGTCTCATTTCGTACCATCGCCACCGCTGTGCTGGAGCGCAAACG
>JANNWF010000222.1:0-6163 GCA_031408455.1 Pseudoxanthomonas sp.
CAGCAAATTCTGCGTAGCCCGGATGCAGCGCAGCGGAATCCGGGGCTGGCGTCGCACCCCGGATTCCGCTGCGCTGCATCCGGGCTACCGTTGCTGGCGGTAGGCCATCGTTAACCCAGCAGCGTCCGCACATCAAGCAACTCGGGGAAGAACGTCAGCTCTAAGGCCTTGCTCAAAAAACCGACCCCGCTAGACCCACCCGTACCACGCTTGTAGCCGATGATGCGTTCCACGGTTTTCATGTGGCGGAAACGCCAGAGTTGGAAGCTCGCTTCCACATCGACCAACTGCTCGCACAGGGCATAGGCCGCCCAGTGTGTTTGCGGGTCGCGATAAATGACTTCGAAGACCGGCAACAGTTCGGGGGTGCGCACGTGCGGCTTGGTGAAGTCGCGATCAAGGCATTGCGCCGGAATCGCATGACCGGCACGCGCCAGATAGCGCAGAAATTCGTCGTACAGCGATGCTGCCTGCAGCACGCGTGCAAGCTCCGCTTGTTGCTCCGGCGCATACGAAAACACCGCCAGCATCTCGGCATTTTTGTTGCCAAGCAAAAACTCAACGGTTCGGTACTGCAGCGATTGAAAGCCCGACGCCGGACCCAGCACGTGGCGAAACTGCGCGTACTCGGTCGGCGTGAGCGTCTCCAAAACGGCCCATTGCTCGAACAATTGCCGTTGCACCTGTTTCACCCGCGCCAGAATTTTCTGCACGGGACCGATCTCGTCCTTCTGCAAGTGCCTGAGCGCCGCGCCCAACTCGTGCACCAACAGCTTCAGCCACAGCTCGGCAGTCTGGTGCTGGATGATGAACAGCAGCTCGTCGTGATGCTCGGGCTGCGACAGCGGTTGTTGCGCCGACAACAAGGCATCGAGGCGCAAGTAGCCGTCATAGGTCAGGCGCCCGCGCAAGTCGGTGGTTATGCCAGCTTCCACTGCGCGCAAATTTTCCGGAGCAGTCACAGCGGTGTCTCTCAACATGACGGGAGCGTGAAAGAGTACCGTCCTGTGGTGCAGCGCGTCATGCGCCTGCCGCGGGCGGCCTGCATTCTGAGCCGATGAATCTGCCGATGAATCCGCCCAATGGCGCATCCTTAAGATCAATCCCCCCGAGAATCGTCATTCCGGCGACTGTGAGCGCAGCGAGCGAACAGCAAAGCTGGCCCGAAGGGCGAGCGCGCAGCGCGAGTAGCGCCGGAATCCAGCAGTTGGGCCCAGACCAAGGTTTTGGATCCCGGCGTTCGCCGGGATGACGAGCCGGAAAAAGTTCCACTGACGAATGATCCGAATCAATCCACCCACCCTTGGCTCGCATGGACGGAATCGCACGATGAGCGTGGTTGCAACTTTCGATATCGACTACCTGCAATATCTCGACGTTGATGGCAGGGCAAGCAGCGAGCCACTTCCGGAGTTCGCGCGCGATCCCAAAGCGCTGGTCGAGCCTTACAAATTGATGGTCTTTACTCGCAGCTTTGATGCCAAAGCCGTGGCCTTGCAGCGCACCGGCAAGCTCGGCACCTATGCCAGTTGTCTGGGCCACGAGGCGGTGCATATCGCGGTCGGTCAGTCGCTGCAATACGACGACGTGTTGGGCATTTCGTATCGCGAATATGGGGCCATGTTTGCGCGCGGAGTGAAGCCGCGCGAGGTGCTGTTGTACTGGGGCGGTGATGAGCGCGGCAGCGATTTCTCAGGACCTGCACACGACTATCCGTTCTGCGTTCCGATCGCGACACAGTGCCTGCATGCGGCTGGCGCGGCGTTGGCGTTCAAGCTGCGTGGCGAGCCGCGTTGCGCCTTGGCGATGTGCGGTGATGGCGGCACGTCGAAGACCGACTTCTACGCCGCCCTCAATTCCGCGGGTGCATTCACCCTGCCGCTGGTGCTGGTGATCGTGAATAACCAATGGGCAATCTCGGTGCCGCGCAAAGCACAAACGGGTGCCAAGACGCTGGCGCAAAAAGGCATCGCGGGCGGGCTCGAATGCGTGCAAGTAGATGGCAATGATTACCTGGCGGTGCGTGCAGCCTGCGACCACGCACTCAAGCGCGCGCGCAATGGCCATGGGGGCTCGGTGATCGAGGCGGTGACCTATCGCTTGGGCGATCACACCACCGCCGACGATGCCCGCCGCTATCGCAACGAAGACGAAGTCAAAGATGCGTGGCAGCGCGAGCCCTTGCTGCGGCTGCGCGCATGGCTGATCGCGCAAGGGGTGTGGAGCATCGAGCAAGAGGGCGAGTGGAAAATCGAGTGTGGCAAGCGCGTCGATGTCGAAGTGGATGCGTATCTCGCCGTGCCGCCGCCGCCGGTGGAAGCGATGTTTGATTATTTGTACGCCGACATGCCGTTGGACGTGCTCGCGCAACGCGCTGAAGCCATGGCAAGGGAGCACCGCTAATGGCCGCCGTTGCCTTGATCGAAGCCATCACCATGGCCTTGGCGCATGAGCTTGAGCGCGATCCCACCGTCGTCGTGCTGGGCGAGGATGTCGGCATCAATGGCGGCGTGTTTCGCGCCACCGCGGGCCTCGCACAGCGCTTTGGCGAGCAACGCGTGATCGACACGCCACTGGATGAAACCACCATTGCCGGCCTGGCGGTCGGCCTTGCCACCCAAGGCATGCGGCCGGTGGCGGAAGCGCAGTTCGATGGCTTCATGTATCCGATGCTCGATCACCTGATTTGCCACGCCGCGCGGATGCGCACCCGCACCCGCGGTCGGCTCACCTGCCCGCTGGTGCTGCGCGTGCCTTGGGGCGGTGGAATTCGCGCGCCCGAGCATCACTCTGAGGCCAACGAATCAATGTTCACCAACGTGCCGGGTTTGCGCGTGGTGATGCCGTCGTCGCCGCATCGCGCCTACGGTTTGCTGTTGGCGGCCATTCGCGAGCCCGACCCGGTCATCTTCTTCGAACCCAAACGCATCTATCGGCAATACAAGGAAGAGGTCGCCGATGATGGCGAGGCACTGCCGCTGGATGTTTGCTACGTGCTGCGCGAAGGCAGCGATGTGACTCTGGTGACCTGGGGATCGCAAGTCAAAGAAACGCTGGAAGCCGCCGATGAATTGGCGAAACAAGGCGTGCAAGCGGAAGTGATCGATGTGGCTACTCTGCGGCCGCTCGACTTCGACACGATTCGCGATTCGGTCAAGAAAACTGGTCGCTGCGTGATCATCCATGAGGCCGTGCGTAGCGGCGGCTTTGGCGCCGAGATCGCCGCACGGCTAGCCGAGGAATCGATGTTCGACCTGCGCGCGCCGGTGCTGCGGGTGACCGGCTACGACACCCACATTCCGCTGTTCCGGTTGGAAATGAAATTCATGCCGGATGTCGCGCGCGTTCTCGCCGCTGCGCAGCGCGTGATGACTTTCCACTGATCTCATTTCATTGGGCGACCAAACAATTATGGCTACTTTGAAATCGTTCTTTTTGCCGGACTTGGGCGAAGGCCTGCCCGACGCGACCGTCGTCGAATGGCTGGTCGCGGTGGGACAAGTCGCGCGTCTGGATGAGCCGCTGGTGGCGATGGAAACAGCCAAGGCGGTCGTCGAAGTGCCTTCCCCGTGTTCAGGCATCGTCCGTCGCATTGGTGGGCCAGCGGGTTCAGTGATCGTTACCGGTAGCTTGCTTGCCGAGTTCGAATTGGATGCGAATTTGCCGCAGCGCGCGGAAGGGCATGACACCGGGCATCACGGGGCACACTCGCCAACCAGTAGGGCGGGTCTTGACCCGCCGCCCGCTGCACCCGCCGCAGACGCTGTTCTCCAAACCTCTGCCCAACCCGCCGTCGACCCCGATGCCGGTACCGTCGTTGGCGCGATGCAAGCGAGTAGCGAAGTCCGAATCGAATCCTCGATTGCCGCCGGCGGTGTGAAAGCAATGCCAGCCGTGCGAGCGTTGGCACGCAAGCTCGGAGTGGATTTGAGCCGAGTGGTGGCCAATGGGGCGGAAGGCAGCGTGACGCTGGCTGATGTGAAGGCGGCAGCTGCTGGCGGGCCGCTGTTAAAGCCCCTCCCCCCCCGGGAGAGGGGTTGGGGTGAGGGTCCGGGCACACCGCACAACCCACAACTTGCGGCCCCATCCAGTTCTCCAGCTACTGAAATCGATCAAGGCAGCGCAAGTCCGCACCGACTCACTCCGAGCGCACCCTCACCCCCGGCCCGCACCCCGGCCGGTGCGCCTGCAGGCGCACCGGCGTTCGCGGGCTCGCCGCTTCGCGACTCGAAAGCCCCGCTCACCCCGAGGGGAGAGGGGAGCAATGCCGCCGCCCGTACGGCGATCTCAGCCAGCGGTCGCCCACTCCGCACCCAACCACCGGGAGTGACCGTCAGCGGCCAACCCGAACCACTCACCGGCGTTCGTCGCAACATGGCGAGAGTGATGGCCGACGCGCATGCCAAGGTCGTGCCCACCACGCTGTGTGATGACGCCGACGTCGATGCGTGGACACCCGGCAATGACATCACCGTGCGCTTGCTGCGCGGCATCGTCGTTGCCTGCCGCGCCGAGCCGGCGCTCAACGCCTGGTTCGACGGCAGCACGCTGACCCGCACCCTGCATCCACAAGTCGACATCGGCCTCGCGGTGGATACACCAGAGGGTCTGTTCGTGCCCAATCTGCGCAATGCCGACATTCTCGATGCGTCGGGACTGCGCGAAGCGGTGAATCGACTGAGCGCGCAGGTGCAAGCGCGCAGCCTTGCGGCCAGCGAGTTGTCCGGCTACACCATCAGCCTGTCCAACTTCGGCAAGTACGCCGGGCGCTATGCGACGCCGGTGGTAGTTCCGCCTTGTGTGGCAATCGTCGCTGCCGGTCGCGGTCGCCATCAGGTCGTGCCCACCATGGGCGGCATTGCGACCCACAAGATCATTCCGCTGTCGCTGACCTTCGATCACCGCGCCTGCACCGGCGGCGAAGCGGCGCGTTTCCTGCGTGCACTGCTTGACGATCTGGCCCTGCCGACGTGAGTCATCGTTCGCGCTTGGCAGGCTTCATCATCGATTGCGAAAATGCAGAACTCGAGCCAGCCGCGCGCTTTTGGAGTGAGGCGCTAGGGCTGGCGGTACTCGATCCCGACGAAGGCGGCGAAGGACGCTATGCGCGCCTCGATGGCGCGCGGCATGGCTTGGCCATCGAAGTACAACGCGTCGAACACGCCTCGCGCGTGCATCTGGATATCGAGACCGACGATATCGAGGCTGAAGTGTCCCGCTTGGTCGCGCTGGGTGCGAGCGAACACAGCCGCCCACCGCATCGCCGCTGGGTGGTGATGCAGGCACCCACGGGCCAGCGGTTTTGCGTGATTGCCGACGTACCGGGCAGCTTGGATCGCGGTTCGAACGATTGGTCTGGTGAACTGAAAAAATAAAGACTTAGCCCGGACGCAGCGAAGCGGAATCCGGAGTCTCTCCGATGCCGCTCTTTGTGGGCCTTCCCGGAATCCGGCCTACGGCCCGCATCCAGACTACCTCGCTGGTTGGTCTGATTGAGGCGGTGTTGTATCGGGACAAGCCTAGCCCTTGAAGGGCGTCGCTCCTGCGACGCCGCTATTTACTGACCCCCGGCAAGAGCGGCCGCGCAGGAGCACGGCCCTCCTAAAGCAAGCGCCGCCTAACCCCGAGTCCCGAATAAAGCCTCCGGCCCTCGCGCGCAGCGCTCATGCGTTCAGCGGCGCGCAAACCTTTGGTTTGCAAGCGCGCCGCTTCACCCCCAAAGCGGCATACTCGCCCCGCCCCAACTGCCTCTTGCCTCCGTGATCGACGCCAAACGCTTCAACGCACTCGCCGCCGAAGGCTACACACGCATTCCCGTCGTGCGTGAAGTGCTGTCCGACCTCGACACGCCGCTGTCGGTGTATCTCAAGCTCGCCGATGGTCCCAACACCTATCTGCTGGAATCAGTCGAGGGTGGCGAGACCTGGGGTCGACACTCGATCATCGGGCTGCCCTCGCGGCGCACCTACAGTTTTTTCGGGCATCGACTGGAGATCCGCGATAGCGGAGAACTTAGCGAAACGCGCGAAGTCGCCGATCCGCTGGCCGAAGTCGAACGTCTGCGTGCTGTGCACAAGGTGCCAGTCATCCCCGGGCTGCCGTCCTTCAGTGGCGGTCTGGTCGGCTGGTTCGGGTTCGAGTGCATCGGCTACATCGAGCCACG
>JANNWF010000223.1:0-8452 GCA_031408455.1 Pseudoxanthomonas sp.
TTTCGCCCAGTAACAACACGTTGGCGCCGGTGCGGGCGACTTGCTTGGCCATCGCCAAGGCTTGTTGCATGACGACGGAATCGCTGGTCGGCTCGCCGCTAATGCGACTGCCCACATCACGCTCAAGCACTTGCACGCGAGTGGCCAGACGGCGCGTCTCGATTTGTCTGGCGAGTGCGATGCGCAACTGCTCGGGCGAAAACGGCTTGACCAGATAGTCATCTACGCCCAATCGCAGCGCTTCAAGCGCAGCTTCTGTGTCGCGGTGCGCGGTGGCCATGATGATGCGCAGGCTGGGGGCTTGCGACTTCAGCTGCGGCACCGCTTCGGTGCCCAGTTCATAGCCGATGTTGCGATCCAGCAGGCAGACGTCAAACGGACGTGTCGCTGCCAGTTTGAGACCCGCCTCCACTGTTTGTGCGCCGGAAAACTGCATGCCTTGGGCTTCGACAATGGCTCGATAGGTATCGAGGATGTCGGCATCGTCGTCGATGGCGAGTACGCGGGCGTTGGGGTCGATGGTTAAGGCCATGGTCGTTGGATTCGTGCAGTTCGCAAGGTGTCGCGGCTGCGCAGAGTGCCATATGCACGATGGGAGGCGAGCACCCTCGCGAAAATCCCTAGTGTTTCTGCTGCTGCAGGCGTTGGCATGCGACTTGCGGTCGGTTCTTTGTCACCACCGTAAAGGAACCCGCCATGACCACACTTTGCCTCGCTGATCTCGATACCCGGGAATTGCGCGCATTGCGGTTACTGCGCTGTGTCACGCCGCCATCCAAGTTTGCAACGAACCAGCCACCGGCAGTCCTCAGCGCCAGCCGGCCGATGCCAACGCTAACTGCGGCGTCTGCGGTTTCTGTGCTGCGTGCCTTGGCAATTTTGCCAAGCACGACCTGAGCCGCCGCGCACATCGGCAAGCGCGCTCGCCCGATACCGGCTATCTATCCCATCACATCTCCCGCGACACCTTACTTCCCACACTGCAAGGAATCTTCACGATGAATACCACCGCCAATACCACTGGCCAAATCTATCCCAACGTGACCGCGCCCAAGCCGGCCACCGCGCCGACCACCACTACCGACAACCTGGGCTCGACCGCCGAGCATCTAAAATCGGCAGGCGAGCATTTGCAGGATGCGGCGCGCAAAGCCGTGAACACGATTCCCAGCGTCAATGCCGCTGCCACCAAAGTGCTGAAGGACGGCTATGCCGAAATCGTTCCTGACTTGGCAGCGGCCAAGCGCGAAGCCGCCGACGCCGGATCGGCAGTGGTCGCCGAGGGCGAAAAAAAATGGCACGCGATGGTTGACCAAGGCAAGTCAGCGCTGGAGCGTTCAGAGCAATTCGTCCGCGAGCGTCCGCTGGCCAGCATTGGTATGGCCATCGCCGGCGGCTTCTTGTTGTCCAGGTTGATTCGCAACTAAGCCCGCACGCAGCCAAGCCAAGACCATGAGCAGCGCGCCCGCAGCAATCGGCAGCATCGAGCAGGTGTACGGTTCGACCAAGGCCTCGCTCGCCGCTGTCGGCCGTTTGGCTGGCAGCGAACTCGAGTTGGCCACGGCGGCCCTGCTGCGGGCGGCGCTGCTCACCGTGCTCGCCACCGTGTCACTGGTGGCGGCCTCCTTCATGGCAATGATTTTGGTCGTCGCCGGTCTGGTTTGGCTGGGCTTGAGTTGGCCGGCAGCGGCAGCTGTATGTCTGCTGCTGACGGTCACCGCCGCCATCTTGATGGCGCGCTCGGCCAAGCAGATGTTGGCGCTCTGCCAGTGGCGTGCTACCCGAGCCCAGTTGGCCGCTTTGGTGGCGGGACACGGGGGGGCTCCGTCATGAGTCTGCTGGCACTGAAGATGAAAGTGGCAAGCGCAGAAAGCGAAGCGATCCGCGTTCGTGAGCCCGCCGCACTCGGTCAGCACGTGCTGGCCGAGCGCGCCCGCAAGCAATGGGCGCCACGCGCTTTGGTCGGTGTCGGTGCAATGTTGGGATATTGGCTGGAAGGCCATCTCGCGGGTAACAGAAGTACTGCTCGCGTTCGATCATCTCGCGCGACTGTCCACGCGACCGAAGCGCCGACAACCGCCGCCGTGACAAGCGATATCGCCGGCTGGCTTGGCTTGGCCTTATCATCGTTTCGTGTACTCGAATACGCTCGCCCCTGGATTGAACAGATCAATGCCGCCACGGCCGCCAATGCAGCGCGGGCAGAATCCGCTGCGAAGGCAGCAACCAGTGCTGCGGCCAGTGCACAAGCGACAGAGGCTGCCGTGGACGCAGTAGCCGCTACGGCGACCAATGTCGAACAGCAGCGCTGACGCCATCGCGCCGGTGCTCACGACACCGTTGTCTGACTCGCCAGCAGCGGGTGCTGCGACTCAGCCCGAAGGCGCTGTGGACGAGCAGCCTGCGGCACCGGTTGTAAGCGTCACCGTGGAGCCGATCGAACTCGCCAGTCAAACCGCCCTCAATATCATTGCGCTGATTGCCGTGATCAGCGTTTTCTACGTCGCTGCAGATTTGCTGTTGCCTATCTTGGTGGCCGCCATGGTCGCCTTGCTGCTGAATACGCCGGTGCGCATTCTCAGCCAGCGTTTGTTGCCACGCTGGCTGGCCGCCTCTTTTGTCCTGGTAACGGCGTTGGGGGGGCTGACCCTTGCGGTCAACGGCTTGTATGAGCCGGCCATGCAGGTGGCAACCGACTCGCCCCGTACCGCGCAGGAATTGAAGCGCCGGCTGAACGCCTTCAGTCACTCCTTTGCGCCGGCAGATGCCGTCGACAAGGCACTCGCAACGATCGAGGAAATCGGTGCCGAGCCCGCACCTCGGGAGGTCACGGTAGTCGAGGACGAGCGCGGCTTGAGCAAGCGTTACGGTGGTACGTTCAATACCTTGGCAACGGTGGTGATGGTCACCGTCCTAGTGTTCTTATTCCTCGTGTATGGCGAAATGTTATTTCGCCGCATCGTAGTGGTCGCCCCCACCTTGTCTGACAAACGCAATACTGTCAGCGTGGTGCGCGGCATCCAGTCCGAAGTGTCGCGCTACGTGGGCACCATTACGGTCATCAACATCGGCCTCGGCGCGGCCGTCGCCTTGAGCATGTACTTGCTAGGCGTGCCAGATCCGTTGCTGTGGGGGGTGATCGCCGCCTTGCTCAACTTTGCACCCTTTGTGGGGCCATTCATTGGTGTCTTGTTGCTACTCGGCGTCGGCTTGCTGCAATTCGAATCCAATTGGCATGCCTGCGCGCCAGCGGCGATCTATTTGCTCATCCATGGCATTGAGAGCCAATTGGTCACGCCGGTCGTACTCGGACGCAACTTCGCCCTCAATCCCGTGGTGATCGTGCTGTGGTTGTTGTTCTGGGGCTGGCTGTGGGGCTTGCCCGGCGTGCTGCTCGCAATGCCCTTGTTGGTCTGCGGCAAGATCGTCTGCCTGCGCAGCGAGAGGCTGCGGCCTTGGATGCATATTTTGGAAGGGTGATGGGGGTTGGGTTTGTCATTCCGACGAAAGCCGGAATCCAGCTCTTGCTGCTCTCGCCTTGCGTGGGCTTGCCGCACGGTTTGTTCAATTCCGGGGTTTTGCCCCGGCCTTCGCTGCGGTCAGCGGTGGCCGAGCAGGCGGACGAAACTTTGGCGGAAAGCTAAAAAAATTCGTGGAAAGCGAAAAAGTGCGCTGCTAGGCGACAAACACTGCGCGGGCCCAATTAACCAGCCCCCGCCAGCGGCAATTCCAAAATAAACGCCGCTCCACCGCCGGCTGCATCTTCATACCAAAGCTCGCCACCCATCCAGCGCGCTTCCTGCATGGCGGACGCCAGCCCGAGGCCGGACGATGACTCGCCGCCGCCTGCGCGTGAGCCAAGCCGCACAAAGCGTTGGAAGAGTCGGGTCTGATCGGCGGCTGAGACGCCTGGGCCTTGGTCCAGCACAGCCATCTGCAGTGATCCTGGCTTGCCACGGCGCAGCGACACGGTGATGTCGGTAGCGGCCGGCGAGTACTTGCTGGCGTTGGTCAACAAGTTGCGTAGCACGACCCTAAACGCCTGCTCGTCCGCCAATACATGGGCCGTCAGCTTCTGCTCGCAACGCACTTGCTGGTGCTTTGAAGCAAACGTCGGTGCCAACTCGTCGATCAGTTCGGCGATCAGTCTCACAGGATCGCAAACGGTGGGCTCGAAGCCTCGGCGCAGCTCGATGTCGGCGCGATTTTCCAGGTAGTGCTGCACAAAGGTCATCGCGCGCTGCGCTGATTTCTCAATGGATGCGGCGATCCGAATGACTTGCTCGGGTTGGCTGCTCATCTCGCCCAACATGCTGGCGTTTAGACTGATGTTGAACAGGGGGTTCTTGAGGTCGTGAGCGACCAATGCGCTGATTTCTTCGCGCTCGATGATGGCTCGTCGCAAGCGATCGCGCAGTTGCTTGGCCTCGGCGTGAGCACGCACACGGGCGATCAGTTCCTCGGCGACGAAAGGCTTGGTGATGTAGTCGACCGCGCCCTGCTCAATCGCTCGGGTCACGTGCTCACGCTCATGCGCGGCGGTCAAGAACAACACCGGAACGTCGGCGGTTTGCTGATTGCCTTTCAGTTGTTGCAGCAACCAGAAGCCGTCTTTTCCCGGCATGCGCATGTCCAGCAGGATGACGTCGGGCAAACTCGCAGAAACCCGTGTAAGGGCTTGCTCGGCCGACATGGCGGGCATGACGTCAAATCCGGCGGCGGTCAGCAGAGTGCCGATCAAGCGCAGGTTGGCTTCTTGATCGTCGATGACCAAAGCCAGCATGGCCTTGGTGGTTAGGAAATTATCGGTCACGAGGTTGGTGCTCGTTGCATGGAGAGCTTTCGACGCGGGTCTCACCGCCATCCACCCGCTGGCAAGCGCGGGTACCTGTTGGCGATATCGCATGGCGTTGGGTGGTGTGTTGCGTTCGGCTGATGGGTCTTGCCGAGCCGCTAAGCCCTCGCTAGCGCGATGGTACCGATTACTGACAACAGAAATGCAGCGAAGGCATCATTGCGCTTCGCTGCGTGACGTTTCGAAGTGGGCGGAGCGCGGCTGGGTGGTCGCTAACCACCGCTGCAACGTTCGCCGATCATGGCGCGTTACAAGCGAGCGCGGCGACCAAAGATAAGCGACAACACGAACAGCACCAGAAAAACGAGGAATAGGACCTTGGCTATGCCAGCCGAGGCACCGGCGATGCCGCCGAAGCCGAGCACGGCAGCGACCAGCGCGATGACAAAAAAGACCACAGCGTAATGCAACATGGGGAGTCTCCTGATGATGGGTTGGAGAGCGCTGAAGAGCGTTCGAAGGGTGCAATCCAAAACGCGTGCCAACGTTTACAAGGTAATATAAACAATGACTTGGCGTAGTAACTGGCTTGTCTTTGAATAGCGTGACGTTCAAGTGCATCGTGCAAATCAGCGGCCACCGTGCGCAACGCAAACCGCCGCCAATTGCAAACCGCTGCTTCGCAACAGCCACCGAGCGGAGCCGAAATCCTGCTGGCCGATGTGCACAAAAGGACCAGCCCACCCAGACGCGAGCGCCTGGGCGGGGTGGTCCTCACTGCCGCGTTTGGCTAGCGCTTGCTAACCAGACCGGTTTAGGCCGCGAAGCGCAGCTTCAGACCACGCATTTCCGAATGGCAGGCGCGTACTCGGGTCATGTGCGCCTCCAACATTGCCAATACCAAAGGATCTTTCACGTCCTTGATCGCGGCATCGTAGTGTTCGACCAACCGATCTTCGGCTTCTTCCAGTTGCGCCACGTAGATCTTCTCTTCGTTGGAACTGATGCTGGCGCGCACGTCGGCGTACATCTGCCGTAGCTTCCCAACCACGGTGCCGCCCGTGGGGACGTCTTCGTTGCTGGCGATGAGTTTGGTCGACAGTGACGCGATCAAGTCGCGCTTGGCCTCAGCCATGCGTGCAAACGTGGCCTTGAGATCCGCGTCCTTCACTTCCTTGCCGGCCTCGGTATAAAACTCGACGCCGTCGTGGGCGATTTGAACCAGCTCTTGCAGCGTATTGGCGTTGTTCATGCATTTGCTCCTCAGCGGATAAGTAAGTGGGCGTGCAGGGCATCGCTCACTGATTGCTGCAAGCCAGAGATGGCGCAGCGATCAGTTTCTTTCGAGCAAGTCACATGCCAGACGCTGAAAGCACCGCAGGCAAAGGGCTGTGGCTCCTAGGGCTGCATCTCTCGGTCCTTCAGCGTCGTGCAGATCGCCGGATGAATCGCGCGTGTTGCAGGCTGGGGCTGGCAATGGCGGCGCCTCTGCTTAGAAGTTCCGATCTGCTTTGGCTCGAAGGGTCACTGGGCCTATTCGTCACTACTCAACGCAGCGAGAAATGCTTCGCCATAGCGGGTGAGCTTGGCGGCGCCGACCCCGCTGATGGCGGCGAACTGGTCGAGGTTGCGGGGCTGCTCGCTGGCAATCGCGCGCAACACGGCGTCGTGAAAAATCACGTAGGCGGGCACGTTCTGTTTGCGCGCAAGCTCGGCGCGCAGGGCGCGCAATCGCTCAAACGCGGACACATCGCTGGCGGCGATGTCGATGCTGGGTCGCACCGATGGCACGCGACGCTGCGAACGCTTTTCTGCGCGTGCCGTTTCGCGGCGCAGTTGTATCCTCGTTTCGCCCCGCAATACGGCGGGCGCTGCTGCGGTGAGTCGAAGACCACCAAAGCCGTCAATCTCAACCTCTAGCAAACCAGCTGCCACCAGCTGTCGAAACACACTGCGCCACGCATTCGCATCAAGGTCGCTGCCCACAGCAAAAGTGCTCAGTCGCTCGTGGCCAAACTGACTGACTTTAGGCGTGGCGTTGCCGCGCAGAATATCGATCAAGTGGCCGACGCCGAAACGCTGGC
Source organism: Pseudoxanthomonas sp. (assembly GCA_031408455.1). Classification (GTDB taxonomy): domain Bacteria; phylum Pseudomonadota; class Gammaproteobacteria; order Xanthomonadales; family Xanthomonadaceae; genus JANNWF01. Next base: position 6,880 of record JANNWF010000223.1, read on the forward strand.
CGCTGCGATACACCGCACTCAGCGCCTTTTGCGCCAGCTGGGTTCCATCAAAACACTGCGGCGGTTCCAAACAGTTATCGCAATTGCCGCAGTTGCCAGCAAAGACCTCACCGAAGTTGGCCAACAAGCTGGCGCGACGGCAGCTGACGGATTCGCAGTAGCCAAGCAAGGCGTCGAGCTTGCGGCGCTCTACGCGCTTGCGATCATCCGACGACTCGCCGTTCTCGATCATTTGCGACAGGGTGACCACGTCGCCCAAGCCATACGCCATCCACGCGTCGGCCGGCTCGCCGTCGCGGCCGGCGCGGCCGGTTTCCTGGTAATAACCTTCGATCGACTTGGGCAGATTCATGTGCGCCACAAAGCGGACATCGGGCTTGTCGATGCCCATGCCAAACGCGATCGTCGCCACCATCACGATGCCGTCTTCGCGCAAGAAGCGGCGTTGATTATTCGCCCGCTCCGCCGCGGGCAGGCCCGCGTGGTAGGGCAAGGAACGGATACCGGCTGCGACCAGCTTGGCGCAGGTCTCGTCTACGCCTTTACGCGACAGGCAATAGACGATGCCCGAATTGCCGGGGTGGCCACGCAAAAAATCCAGAAGCTGCTGCGGACCGCTTCGCTTCTGCTCGACGCGATAGCGGATATTGGGACGATCAAACGAGGACACGAACTGCTGCGCGTCCTCCAGTTGCAGTCGCTCTGCAATCTCACGTCGCGTTGGCGGATCGGCAGTGGCGGTAAGCGCGATGCGCGGCACCCTCGGCCAGCGCGCATGCAGCACGTCAAGCTGGCGATATTCCGGTCGAAAATCGTGTCCCCATTGCGACACGCAGTGCGCTTCGTCGATGGCAAACAAGGCGGGAGTGATTCGATCCAGCAGGTCGAGAAAGCGATCAGTCAGTAAGCGCTCTGGCGCTACGTACAACAGATCGAGCTCGCCGCGCAGCAACTTGGCTTCGGTGGCCGAGGCTTCCGCACCGGACTGCGACGAGTTGAGAAAAGCCGCCGCGACACCCAGTTGGATCAAGGCCTCGACTTGATCCTGCATCAAGGCGATCAGCGGTGACACCACGATCGCCGTGCCTGCACGCATCAATGCCGGCACCTGATAACACAGCGACTTGCCACCGCCGGTTGGCATCAACACCAAGCAGTCGTTGCCGCTGGCTAGATGCTCAATGATGGCCTGCTGCGGCCCACGGAACTGGCCGAAACCGAATACCCGGTGGAGGATTTGCTGGGCGGACTCGGGTGTTTGATCTTGCATTTATTGAGATTGCGGGGCAGCTGAAAGGGGCTGGGCATTATGGTGGGAATGAGGGATGGGAAAGGGTGATTTGCCATTCGTCATTCCGGCGTAGCGTAGGCCGGAATCCAGCTTTTGCTTCTCTCTCCGTTGGGTGGCTTGTCGCATGGTTTCGTCTGCCTCAGCGGCAGCCGAGTCACTTTTCTTTGCTTCGCCAAAGAAAAGTAACCAAAAGAAAGGCGACCCGAGCATCGCGCGGCTGCGCCGTACCCTGCGCTGCTCGCCGGTCTCGGGCCGGCGCGGACTCGCACATCCATGTGCTCG
>JANNWF010000224.1:0-2492 GCA_031408455.1 Pseudoxanthomonas sp.
CGACCTCCGCGCCTGGAAGCCCTTGGCCAAAGCGCCCAAGCGGGGACGCAAACAGGTAGCCGCATGACGGTTTCGCAAGCGTACACAGCACGACAACCCACGCAGTGATCAACGCCCCTCAATTGCTCGCGGATCTCACCCGCATGCTAAAGCGCCTGGAAGACGACCTGCGCCAGCGCATCGCGGACGTGGCCGAGCTGAAGACAAGCCTGCAGGCGGAGTGGCAGGCGGCCCGCGATGCCGACCGCACGGCCGAGACCTTCGAGACCTGGGTCGACCAGGTCATCACGCAGGCCGGCGTGCACTGGTTGCTGTCGTGCGTGTTCTTGCGCTTCATCGAAGACAACGAGCTGGTCGAGCGCCCCTGGCTGGGCGGAACGCCGGCGTCTGGTCGCCTGGGGCTGGCGCGCGACCGATACGAGGCCTACTTCCGCGAAAATCCGCTGGAGACCGATCGCGACTATTTGCTCGCTGCCTTCCGCGAGGCAGGTGCGCTACCAGGCCTACACACGTTTTTCGACGAAAAACACAACCCAGTGTTCCGCCTGCGTTTAAGCGGCGACGCCGCGATGGTATTGCGCCAGTTCTGGCAACAGGTGGACCCTAACACGGGTGCCCTGGCGCACGACTTTAGCGACCCCGACTGGAACACGCGCTTCCTCGGCGACCTTTACCAAGATCTTTCGGAAGCTGCGCGCAAGCGCTACGCGCTGTTGCAGACGCCCGAGTTCGTCGAAGAGTTCATTCTCGACCGCACGCTAACGCCGGCTATCCGCGAGTTTGGCTTTCGCGAAGTGCGGATGATCGATCCCACCTGCGGGTCAGGCCACTTCCTGTTAGGCGGCTTTCGACGACTGATCGACGAATGGGTTCGACACGAACCAGCGCGCAACACGCGCGACATCGCGCAGCGCACACTGGACGCCGTTGCCGGTGTTGACCTTAATCCATTTGCTGTCGCGATCTCTCGTTTCCGGCTCTTGGTGGCGGCTCTCAAGGTCAGCGGGGTGCAGCACCTTACCGAAGCCCCCGACTTCAAGCTGAATGTCGCGATCGGCGACAGCCTGCTGCACGGCAAGCGCTTTGGCATGACCGCCACTGAAACTATGTTCGAGGGAGCAGAGCACTACGCGGGCACCGGCTTGGCGCACGCCTATGCCAGCGAGGACTTGACCGAGGTACAGCGCATCCTGGGGCGGCAATACCACGCAGTAGTCGGCAATCCGCCGTACATCGTCGTCAAAGACGCAGCGCTGAACGCCGCCTATCGACAGCGCTACGTCAGTTGCCACATGAAGTACTCGCTCGGCGCGCCGTTCACCGAGCGCTTCTTCGAGCTGGCGCTCACGGGCAACGGCAGACCTGCGGGCTTCATCGGCCTGATCACGACCAACAGCTTTATGAAGCGCGAGTTCGGCAGCAAACTCATCGAGCAGGTTCTTCCGCGGCTGGATCTGACGCACGTCATCGACACCTCCGGCGCTTACATTCCTGGACACGGCACGCCCACCGTCATTTTGTTAGGCCGCCATCGACCTCCGATTGGCGAGGTGGTCCGAACGGTAATGGGTATCAAGGGCGAGCCAACGACGCCCGACGACCCTGCGCATGGAATGGTATGGAGCGCCATAGTCAACCAGATCGACCGGCCGGCAAGCGAGAGCGAGTTTGTTAGCGTAGGCGACACACCGCGCGCGACGTTCGCCAGGCATCCCTGGAGCATCGGTGGTGGCGGCGCCGCAGAACTGAAGGAGGCTATCGACGCTGCTGGTTCCGATCTACTCGGCTCAAAGACGTCGGCGATGGGCTTCTTCGGCATCTCAGCGGCAGACGAGGTCATGCTCGCGGACGCGGCCAGTTTCAGCCGTTTCCGAGTGGAAGCCTGCCGCACGAGGCCGGTGGTCGCGGGCGACGAGGTACGCGACTGGGCTAGTCGGCCCGAGCTCAGCGCTCTGTTCCCGTACGACGAGGACCGACTGCTCCCGATCAGCGAGTCACCTGGCTTGCATCGCTGGCTGTGGCCACACCGGACCTATCTTGGCAACCGCGTTACCTTTGCGAAACGAACCTACTTCGAGGAGGGGCGCGCATGGTGGGAGTGGCATCAGATCGCACTCGATCGCATCAAGAGTTCGTTGACGATCACCTTCGGCGAAGTCGCCACCCACAACCACTTCGTCCTCGACCGCGGCGGCGGGGTCTTCAAGCAGACAGCGCCTGTAATCAAGTTGCCGGCAGGCACGAGCGAGGACGAGCACCTCGGGCTGCTCGGGCTGCTTAATTCGTCGGTGGCGTGCTTCTGGTTCCAGCAGGTGTGCCACAACAAGGGCGGCCCTGGCGGTGGCAGCAGCAAGGACGAGAAGTGGCATGACTTCTATGCCTTCAACTCCACCAAGGTTTCCGAGTTCCCTTTGGTCGCCGAGCGACCCGCCGACCTCGCCCGGCGCCTCGACGATCTAGCCTCGCAACTCGCAGCGTGCCTGCCGGCAGCA
>JANNWF010000225.1:0-1741 GCA_031408455.1 Pseudoxanthomonas sp.
AAGCATGCGGCAAGCCGTCACACGCTGAGTGAAGCCAAAAGCTCGCTTCCGGCGTTCGCCGGGATGATGGGCCTGGCGCATCCCACCGAACAGCAAATGCGGCGGCGAATGCCGCAACAATCCTGCCCCACCCTCACATCACGTTTGCTTGCGCAATCTCCACCTTCAGCGTGCGCGCCAACTCCACCTGCGACACCTCGAACTGCTCTTGTTTGCGCATGTCTTTCACCGAGACCACGCCGCGCGCGTCCTCGTCTTCGCCCAGCATCAGGACAAACCGAATGCCGGCGCGGTCCGCGTATTGCAGTTGTTTGGCGAGCTTGCGCGGCTCCATTTGCACTTCGGTGTTGATGCCGGCGTTGCGCAGCAAGGTGGCGAGTTCGAGGTAACGCGGCAGACGGGCTTCGTCGAGTTGGCTGACCATCACTTGCACGCTGCTGCTGCCGGTATCCAGCAAACCGGCTTCGCGCAGTTGCCAAAACAAGCGTGTGGCACCGATGGAGATGCCGACGCCCGGCAACTGCGACTTGCTGTAGTGACTGGCCAAGTCTTCGTAGCGGCCGCCCGAGCAAATCGAGCCGATTTGCGGGTAGTCGTTGAGCGTGGTCTCGTAGACCGTGCCGGTGTAGTAGTCGAGGCCGCGGGCGATCGAGAGATTGAGGGCGTAGTGGGCTTCCGGAACGCCGAAGGAGCGGATCAGCTGCAATACCTCGCGAAGTTCGGCGATGCCTTCGTTGAAGATGGCGCTGCCCTGCCCTAGCGCCTCGAGTTTGGCCAACGCATCCTCGTGACCGAGCGAGCGAATCTGCACGAATTCGAGCAGGCGCCGACTGGATTCGGCTGACAGTCCAATCGCTTCGGACGTGAGCGCTTGACTGACGTGATCGAGGCCGCGCTTGTCGAGCTTGTCGACCTCGCGCAATACCAGCGCTTGGCGCTCGCCGTCGCTGACGCCCAGGCCTTCCAGAAAGCCGCGCATCAACTTGCGATTGTTCAGATGTACGGTGAACGCGCCAATGTCGAGCTCAGTGAACACAGCTGAAATCACCGCCGGAATTTCGGCGTCGTAGCGCACGCTCAGCTGATCCTTGCCGACCACATCGATATCGCACTGGTAGAACTCCCGGAAGCGTCCGCGCTGGGCGCGTTCGCCGCGATACACGCGCTGAATCTGATAGCGGCGAAACGGGAAGCTGAGCTGATGCTCGTGCTCGGCTACGTAGCGCGCCATCGGAACCGTGAGATCAAACCGCAAAGCCAACTCCGGCAAGCTGCCGTCGCTGGGTGCCGCTTGCAGCGCACCCGTCGACTGCAAGAAGTAAACCTGACGCTCGGTCTCACCGCCGGATTTGGTCAGCAAGACTTCGGATAACTCCATCACCGGCGTTTCAATGGGCAAGAAGCCGAAGCGCTCGTAGACCGCGCGAATGCGGTCGAGCATCAATTGGAAAGCAATCTGGTCGCGGGGCAGCAGTTCCATCACCCCCGGCGCGGTACGCGGCTTGATCAAGGCGGACTCCATCCGTCGATTGTTGGGTTGGCACACTCGGAGCCTGCCGGACTTAGGTAGAGCGGGCTGCAAGAGGCCGCAATTGTAGCCGCTAGAGTTGCCGCCGGGCTTGCCGCCAGACGTGGATGCGCATAAGATGCGCGGCTCTGCTGTCGGGGTGTAGCTCAGCCTGGTAGAGCGCTACGTTCGGGACGTAGAAGTCGCAGGTTCAAATCCTGTCTCCCCGACCAC
>JANNWF010000226.1:0-2767 GCA_031408455.1 Pseudoxanthomonas sp.
GGCTCGCGCGGCCATGCGAAAAGCTAGCTGCATGCCAAGATTCTTCATCGCGAATCTCCGCTGTGCGGATCTCCCAAAAAGCGGCTTTAGATCGTCTCTTGTTAGCGCGCTGGCGCGGGGCGCGACAGGCGCAACCCGACCCATTTCGGCCGGTCGAAATCGCTTCGTGCCAGGGCAAAGCGGTCGTTGGTTCACTTGTGCCAAGCAATCGGTTCACCTGTCTCTCTGATGGAACAGGAAGCAAGATCAAGACTTGTCTTGTGCAGCTTCGCTGGGCGCCTATATGGAGTGGTTCGTACTCTGGAAGGAATCACTTGACTCGAACCAAGGCGGACGGAAGGCCTGAACCGGGATAATGCGGGCCAGCTTGATCCGGCCTGCTGCATCGCCAGCGTTTTCCCGCGGGCCGTCCCTGATCCTTTGGCATTGAGGTGCATGTGCGTAAGTTCGTCTTGAGTGCAATGGGGGCAGCGCTTGGCGTTGTCCTGGTGACCGGTCCCCAGCCGGTCTCGGCCGCAGTGGACGTGTATGGAAGAGATATCTCGGACGAATCGTTGAACCCATTGCCGGAGCCGGTGGGCATTCCTCAGCACGGGGCACCCACGTTGGGCGGACGCGTGTTTGGGCTGACGCCTTTCGTCTATGTCCCTGTCGGTTCGTCGCCCGACGCGGTCGCGATCGGCGATGTCACCGGCGATGGGCTGCCGGATGCCGTGATGTCCACCGCGTCCTATTTCGACCCGGGCAACGACTACAGCCTCTTCGTGTTTGGACAGAATGCCGCAGGCGGCCTGCGTGCGCCGGTGCGCACGGCCTACAACCAGACGGCAACTCGCAATGGCTTGGCAATCATCAATGCGGACGGCACACACGCCGCGGACATCGTTGTTGGCGGTGGCAGCGGCATCACGCTGCTGCGCTCCAATGGCGCGGGTGGCCATGTCGCTATGCCAGTGCATCCAGGCGTGTCTACAACGGCGCTGGTGCCAATAGGACTGGATGGTGACGTGTGGGAGGACATCCTGGTCACCGGGTGGTCGAATGGAGGCACGCAGTTCCGGAGCGAGGGCAATGGCACGTTTGCATCAAGTCACTGGCCCGCGGTGAATCAAGGCTGGACTAGCATCGCGCGCGGTGACCTCGACGGCGATGCTGACGAAGACGACGTGGCGCTGGCAAGCGGTCAAGGTTCCACGCCTCACGTGCGGCTGTATCGCAACGACGACGGAGCGCTCGTCGAGTTTCATGCATTCGGAGCGGAGTGCGGCTCGTGGGCGCCGCGAGGTGTAGGCATCGGGGACATCGACAGCGATGGCGACGCCGACATCGTGTTGTCTGCCGGCGGCAACAGTCCCAGTGCGTGCCTTCTAATTGTGCGCGGCCAAGGCGCGGGCACGTTCGCCGTGCCTGAGATTCTGCCCACCTACGACATTCCGGAAACGCTGCGCGTTGTGGACCTCAACCGCGACCGTCGCGCGGACATCGTGGTGCTGCACGGAGGGTGGAACGCCATGAGCGTGTACCTGCAGGAGGCAGACGGCACGCTTTCAGAGCCGACGCGCTATCCGATTCCTTACGCGTCGCACTACAACTTCACCCACGGGATGGAAGTCGGCGATCTCAATGCTGACGGCTGCCCTGACATCGCCATCGCCGACTACAACCAAGGGCTGGTGACGCTCAACGGACAGAACTGCACCTGGGTATTCGGGCACGGGTTCGAGTGAAGGTAGAGGCGGTCGCGCACCCGCGTGCACTGGCTGGCTGCGTATTTCGGTCCATCGTGACCACCCATTTCGCTAAGGCATGACCGGTCGTTTCGGTAATGCGTGACCGACTATTTCGGTTGATCGTGACCGAATTCGAGTCGGTTCCGATTCTGCCGGTCACGGCTTACCGGCTACTCAATAATTAGCGAACGCCGCGCGATGTCCTCTCAGATTTTCCATTGCCCAGTGTGTGGCCACGCACTCGGCGCTGACTACACGCCTGAGGAGCTGCGTCTCTCATTCGAGATCTGCGACTGCTGCGGCTGCGAATACGGGTACTCCGACAATGTGCAGTACTTCGACGCTTGGGTCGCTGAGGGCTGTAAATGGTTCTCGCCAAGGAAACGTCCGAGCGGCTGGGAACTTGACTCCCAGCGAGCGCACATGGTGCGGCCGTGGCCGAAGCGGGCGGGCCCGCCCGGCCATGCGAAAAGCTAGTTGCACGCCAAGATTCTGCATCGCGAATCTCCGCTATGCGGAGCTCCCAAAAAGCGGCTTTCGATCGTCTCTTGTTAGCGGGCTGGCGCGGAGCGCGACGGTCGCAACCCGACCCACAGCGGTCATCCAGTTGGACCAAGAGAACGGAGAAAGCGGACATTCGCAGGTGACGCCCACTTCGCAAAGCACGGCGCGCTGGACCAAGCGCACTGCCGCCCCGCGCCGCGCGGGCCACCGGCCGCCCAAGTTCCGCACCTCGTACTCTCCCAAACTGTCTGAGACCACTCCGATCCCGCTTTCGGTTCAACAGCTTGCGGTTCTTCGACCCCGGAAAAATCGAAAACTCTGTTGTGTCACGTCATGGTAGTTATAGCCATTGAAATAGGCCAGCGTGTGCGATAGTGTCGTCCCATGTACACCCGCATCTCCCGCTCCGGCGGACGCAGCTATCTGCAGATCGTTGAGGGCTACCGTTCGGACTCCGGGGCGGTTCGCCAGCGCGTCATCGCCAATCTCGGGCGATTGGATCGTCTTGAGCCCAGCCACCTCGATCCGTTGAT
>JANNWF010000227.1:0-5191 GCA_031408455.1 Pseudoxanthomonas sp.
GCGGCCTATTTCGTGCTGGCTACGCTAATCACCCTACCTTGGTCCCTGTACGCGGAATTCTGGCGCGAACAAAGTTATGGACGCACCAGTCAACCGCTCGCGGACTTCCTTGGCCAGTCCGCGTTGTCGACCTTGATCTTCGCGCTGCTCGTCGGCCTGTTCATGGTCGGCATTTACGCCCTCATGCGCCGCGCAGGCAGTTACTGGTGGGCCTGGTCGGGCGGCCTGACCGCGGCATCGCTGTCATTCTTCCTGCTGGCCGGGCCGGTAGTCATCGAGCCGCTTTTCAACAAATATGAACCGGTGCCCGCCGGTGAGGTTCGCGACGCGCTCGTCACGATGGCCGAACAGGCCGGCGTGCCGGCCGACCGGATCTTCGTCTACGACGGCTCGCGGCAGTCCAACAACTTTACGGCCAACGTGTCGGGCATCGCCGGTTCAGCGCGCATTGCGATCTCGGACGTTGCGCTAAAGGGCGTGTCGCTGGACGAGGTCAAGGCAGTCACCGGTCACGAGATTGGTCACTACGTGCTCGGCCATGTCTGGCGCACGGTGTTCCTGATGTCAGCGCTTGCGATCGTGTTCTTCTTTCTGGCTGATCGGCTGTTTCCACGTATCGCGAGGGCGTTCGGTAGCAAGGCGCGCATCGATGAGCCGACTGGCTTGCCGGTGCTGGCATTTCTGGTGACGCTCTTCTTTCTGTTTGCGCAACCGCTGATCAACGCGGCGATCCGCCAAGGCGAGAATGAGGCGGACCAATACTCGCTCGAGACCGTGAATTTGCCCGATGCCCTCGCGACCGCGCTGGTCAAGACCGCCGAGTACCGCAGCCCACGGCCGAGCCAGTTGCAGGAAATGCTCTTCTACACGCACCCGTCCGTCGAGCGACGGGTCCGCCGGGCGATGGACTGGAAGGCCAGTCACGGGTCTGACTGATCCATTTCGATGGCGAGAAGCGCTCGCGCGCAAAACCTCTCAGCCGGTGCAAGTGTCAGCAGGAAAGCGAATTGGACTATGGAGTTTGAGCGCCGAACGGTGTAGCCGTTGCTGACACTTGGCGGATGAGACAGGTTTAGCTCGGCATCCGGTCCGCTTCTCGCAACCTCCACGTTACAATATGCGGCTCGCGATGGCGTCGCTATCGCTTGGTAAGCGCGTCGAGATTGCATCCGGTTGGTGCAAGCCTGCGCCCAATACTGTCCACAGACCCCGGTGAGGAATCTGCGCAATGAGCCCGTCTTTAAACAGCCCGCTTCCAGTGAGTGCCTCCCAATGAGCAAACGTCGCGTCGTCGTTACCGGGCTCGGCATCATCTCGCCAGTCGGCAATACGCTGGCCACGGCGTGGGATTGCATCAGCAACGGTCGTTCGGGCATTGGTCCGATCACCTTGTTTGACGCCAGCGCTTTTGCCACCCGCATCGCCGGTCAGGTAAAAGACTTTGATCCGACCAACTGGGTCTCGGCAAAAGACGCGCGCAAGATGGATGAGTTCATCCATTACGGCGTGGCGGCGGCGCAGATGGCGATCGCCGATGCGGGACTGGTCATTGACGACAGCAACGCTGAGCGCATTGGCATCGTGGTTGGCTCAGGTATTGGCGGCATCCTCGGGATTGAGGAGCAAACCGGCAAGTATCTGGAAGGCGGCCCGCGCCGCATCTCGCCGTTCTACATTCCCAGCACCATCATCAATATGTTGCCGGGTCAGATCAGCATCTTGAACGGCATCAAGGGCCCCAACTTTTCGGCGGTGTCGGCCTGCGCGACAGCTAATCACTCGATTGGTACGGCCATGCGGCTGATTCAGTATGGCGATGCCGACATCATGCTGGCCGGTGGTGCTGAGCGCGGCTCGTCGCCGACTTCGGTCGGCGGTTTCTGCTCGATGAAGGCGATGTCGACGCGCAATGACGATCCGCTGCGCGCGTCGCGTCCTTGGGACGCTGAGCGCGATGGCTTTGTTCTCGGCGATGGTGCCGGCATCTTGGTGCTGGAAGAATACGAATCCGCCAAAGCTCGCGGGGCGCGGATTTATTGTGAGTTGGCCGGCTTCGGAGCCAGCTCCGATGCCTTCCACATGACCGCACCCAGCGAAAATGGCGATGGCCCCGCGCGCTGCATGACGATGGCGTTGAAAGATGCCGGCGTGAATACCGACGAAGTGGATTACTTGAACGCACATGGCACCTCGACGCCGCTAGGCGATCTCGCCGAGACGCATGCGATGAAGCGCGCACTGGGTGATCACGCGTACAAAACCATGGTCAGCTCCACCAAGTCGATGACCGGTCACTTACTGGGTGCGGCGGGTGGTGTGGAGGCGATTTTCTCGATCTTGGCGCTGCACCATGGCGTCATTCCGCCGACCATCAATCTTGAGAATCCGGGCGAGGGTTGCGATCTCGACTACGTGCCCAACGTCGCGCGCGAAAAGGCGATCAAGGTCGCGGTCTCGAATGGGTTCGGCTTTGGTGGCACCAACGGCACCTTGGTGTTTCGCAAGCTCTGAGCCAGGAGACGAGCCGCAGCTGACGTGGCAACGGGCGGTCGCGTGCTCACCCGCGAATTGGCTACGCTGCCAGATTTGTTGGCACTGCAAGCCAGCGCACCTGAGCAGTTTCCATTGTTGTTGGAGAGCGCTGCTTTAGGCGCGCGGGCACGCTTCGATCTGCTGCTGGCGACTGACGGTAGCGGGCTTCGGCTAAGCACGGAAGGCAGCTTGAGCGGGCAAGATGGCTCGCCGCTGGCGGGCGGATTTATCGAGGCGCTGGACCGCGAATTTGCCAGTGTCTATTCCCCGCGCAGCGGCGAATCCCCGTACGACTTGCCGTTCACGGGAGGCTGGGCGCTGTATCTGGGTTATGAGCTGGCTCGGGAGATCGAGCCCAGCCTGCGATTGCCATCGGGTCCGACCCAGTTGCCCTGCGCGCAGGCGTGGCGGTGTCCCGCAGCGATCATTATTGATCGCCTGCATGGTCGAGCATATGTCGTTGCCGAAGCCGAGCATGCTTCGTTGTTTGCGACGCTATGCGCCGCGGCAGTCGCAGACTCGCGCGTGCTCCCATCCGAGCTACCGGTGGCTCAGGTGGTGGAAGAAGCCGAGGGTCAGTTCACCCGCAGCGTCAGTCGGGTCATCGACTATCTAGCCGCAGGCGATGTATTTCAGGTCAATTTATCGCGCGGATGGTCGGCGCGATTCCGATCTGCGCCGGATCCGGTTGCGCTATACCAGCGCCTGCGCGAGTCCAGTCCAGCGCCGTTTGCGGGGTTATTGCTGGCTGACGACTGGGCCGTGCTCAGTTCATCGCCAGAGCGCTTGGTGAGTCGACGCGGCGAGCGCATCGAGACGCGGCCGATTGCGGGGACTCGTCCGCGTACCCAGGGCGATGACGACATCGCGCGCATTCGCGAGTTGGTCGAGCATCCGAAAGAACGTGCCGAACACATCATGCTGATCGATCTGGAGCGCAACGATCTGGGTCGCGTCTGCGCAACCGGCAGTGTGAGAGTGGATGCGCTGATGGAGGTGGAAAGTTATGCCGACGTCCACCACATCGAATCGACAGTGAGCGGTCGCGCCCGCGCCGATTTGACGCCAGGGCAATTGATTCGCGCGGTGTTCCCTGGCGGCACCATTACCGGTTGTCCGAAAGTGCGTTGCATGCAAATCATCGCTGAGCTTGAAGGCGTGGGTCGCGGCCCTTACACCGGCGCCATCGGCTGGTTGGATCGCAGCGGCGATCTCGACCTCAACATCCTCATACGCAGCGCGTGGTTGAGTGGCAATCGGTTGGGAATGCGAACTGGCGCGGGAATAGTCATCGATTCCGATCCAGAGCTTGAGTTGGCCGAGACCCGAGCCAAGGCACGTGGGCTGCTGCGGGCGATTGCTGCCAATGGATGAGTCATCCACCACCAAGCGCTTGGTCGATGGCGAGCACTGCGACTCGCTGCCGATAGATGACCGTGGACTGGCCTACGGGGATGGCGTGTTCGAGACCGTGCTCGTTGCTGCCGGGCAGCCCGTGTGGTGGACCGAACACCTTGCGCGGCTGCGCCACGGTGCAGCACGATTGGGGATCGAGGCACCTGCGGATGCACGCTGGGATGCAGATGCGGCCAAGCTGATCGAAGCGAACCGTAGCCCTTCGCCTTCCGTCCTCAAGCTGATCCTGACTCGCGGCAGTGGCGGTCGTGGTTACTCGCCGCAGACAGCGGTGATGCCCCGAAGAATCGCGCAGCTTGGTCCTGCACCGGTCATCGATTCGCGTTGGCGGCGCGATGGTATCTGCTTGCGGCTCTGCGATTTGCGACTCTCAATCCAACCGCGGCTTGCCGGCATCAAGCACCTGAATCGTTTGGAGCAGGTGCTGGCGCGCGCTGAATGGAACGACGCCGAGATTGCTGAGGGAGTGCTGCTGGACATTGAGGGCAACGTCGTCTGTGCAACGGCGGCCAATCTATTCATCGTCCGCGATGGACGCGTGCTGACGCCCTCGATCGAAAATTGTGGCGTGGCCGGCGTGTGTCGCGCGCATTTGCTTCGCGTCACCAGCGCAAGCGTTGAGACCGCCAGCGTCAATGACATGCTCGCCGCCGACGAGCTGTTTGTCTGTAGCAGCGTGCGCGGTATTCTCCCAGTGGTCGCACTCGGCGATCACCGCTGGTCGATTGGCCCGGTCACGCGTCATTGCATGGCCTTGCTCGCCAACACCTCTCCTGCCTTTGCCGATCACGCCCACTGATGGCCAAACCAGCCAAACCTGCTCGCCGCAACAAACTAGGCATCGCGATGATGGCCTTGCTCATCATGGTTGCGGGAATGGCGGTGGCAGGCCGTTGGCTGTGGCAGGACTACCAGGTATTTGTCGATGCGCCGCTCGCCATCGGCGAGCCGGAGCAAGTATTTGAAGTCAAACGTGGCGACTCGTTTCGACATGTCTTGCGGCGACTGCGAAGTTCGGGAATCGATGCCGGCCGGGATACGTACTGGGAGCTTCTCGCGTGGCAGATGGGGGTATTGACCCGGTTGCAAGTCGGGGAGTACGCGCTATCTCATGGACTCACGCCGCGCAGCCTCTTGCACAAGCTTGAGCAGGGCAAGGTCATCCAGTATCGCTTCACCATCATCGAAGGCTGGAGCGTGCGCGACCTGCGGCGTGCGCTGTTGACCGTGCCATCGCTAACGC
>JANNWF010000228.1:0-7097 GCA_031408455.1 Pseudoxanthomonas sp.
GACTTGAGGCGTGCGCGCCGGGTATCGTCCTTGCGCAGCCGCCGAACCACGTAATAGGCGAAGCCGTACATCGGTAACGAAAACGCGGCGAATCCGAATGCGAGCGTGCGCTGGCCCTCGGCCATGTCGGCAAACTCGACCTGATCCTGTCCATCGACGAAACGGATCTCGAGGCGCTCTCCGGGTTGCGGACGCCAGCCCTCGCGTGACGGTGGGTAGGTACTGTGCGGCTGCCCTCGTCGGTCGCGGTACTGGACGAGATTGTCCGCGCCGACGATGGCTTCCGTCATTGTGCTGTCCCGGCTCCAGGCGATCCGTTCGGACAGAAACCAGCCGCTGAACGCGGCCCAGGCGGTGATGAACAGCAGCAGCATGCCGATACCCAATGGCATCAGCGCGCGATCGGCGGCCTCGATGCCCGGTAGTGCACAGGCAATGACCGTCTCGTTGGGGCGGGATTCGTCAGCGGCCATCGGATGCTCAGGTATAGGAAATTCAAACGCCCTTTTCTGGCAGTCTGTCGAGTAGGCGGCGGCCGCGCAAGCGGCGGTTTGGGCAAGGATCGGACCTGCGTAAGCGCACTACGGCATCACGTGGGCGCGCAACTTGGTCGTCCGTGGCCATTTCTCACTGAATCCCGGCGTCGGGCCAAACGCGCCCCTGCGGAATCGTCGCCGCATGTGATGGCTGGTGGTTTTCGCTGTTGGAGGCGTGGCCGATCTTGCGACTACGCGGCCATGACCACGGCCGGTGGCCCGCGCGGCCGGGGCCGGTAGTGAGCTTCCTCCAGCGCGCCGTGCTTTGCGAAGTGGCCGAGGATGGCGCGGATGACTGTGGGTTCTTCGATGCTGGCCACGATCTGTACCGCACCGCCGCAGTGAACGCAGGTGCTCACGTCGATGCCGAACACGCGCTTGAGGCGTTGCGCCCAAGTCATTGCGGCCGCGTTCGTCGGGTGGGCTGTGGTCGCCGTTCGCTTTGACGTCAGCCGGGGCAGCATCGATGGCAGCCCCTCTGCTGCGCCACATGGCTTCGCTTGCGAATGACCGCTTTCTCTTTTTTTGGCGATGATTTGAATGACTCTTGTGGGTCGGATTGCGCCGCTGCGTGCGGGCGCTTAGACAAGACCGCCTCCACGAATGCCGGGGCAATTCATGATGATTCATGAGCCTGGGTCACCAGTTCTATCTCGGGCCCCAATCGCCTAGGGATGAATGATCGGGTCTCCGAGGCGCTTCAGTCCCGGGGCCACGAGTCCCGCACGCCCGCGACCATCGCGGCACGGTCCTCGGGTGAATACCAGTGCCCGGCGGCGACCACGCCGCGGATGTCACGCACGCGCTGGATGTCCTCGAGCGGGTTCTCGCGCAACAGCACCAGGTCGGCGTCGCTGCCCGGTGCGATCAGCGGCGCGAGCGGGCGGCCGCGGGCGCGATAGCGCGCGGGGTTGAGAGTGGCGGTTCGCAGGGCATCGAGCGGCGAAAGCCCGGCCTCAACCAGCAGCGTAAGCTCGTCGTGCAACCCGGAGCCGGGGAAGACCCAGGCCTCGTCCGAGGCATCTGTGCCCGCTAGGATTCCGACGCCCGCGCGGTGGAGTTCGCCCACGAGCCGATGCTGGCGCTCGAAGACCTTCCTACCGGCGCGCCGTTCCGCAGGTTTTCCCTCGCGCACATGGGCGAGCCATTCGGCGCGGGTTTTGGGCGGCACGAATGCCAGGCGCGGCTCGTCCGCGGGGTCGTCGTGCGCGACGACGAAATAGCCACGCGTCTGCACCAGCGTCGGCACCTGCCACACGCCGGCTTCCGCCAGCACCCGGAACTGAGCTTGGCAGGCGGCGGCATCGAAGCGGTCCAGGCTCGCCGCCAAGCGACCGTCGGCCATCAGGCCCATTGAATCAGCCGAGGGATCGACCTTGATCCAGTCGAGGGTGCCGGGAATGCAGGCTTCCAGGACCAGCGTCAAGTGCTCGATCGTGCGTTGCCCGGCCCGCGCGACGTCTGTCGGCGATAGGGTCAAGGGCGTGTGCCCCTCGACGGGAATGCCGACGCGCTTCGCCTCCTCGGCGATCGCCTGGTAGTTCTCCGGCGAAAGGCCGTCGTAGACCTTGATGAAGTCGTAGCCCAATCCCGCCAGCAGGCGCACCAGTTGCCGGCCAGCCTCGGGCGTCTCCACGGCGAGCCCGCTGGCCAGCGCCGGGGGCGCCCGGTCCAGCGCGGGGGAACCCCAAATCACGCGAGGGGCTGGTCCTGCGGGCGAGCCTTGCGCGCGGAAGGCCATGCTCGATCCCAGATGGGTGGCCGCATCGCGAATGCCGACCACGCCGTTGGCAATGTACATCGGGTAGTGCCAGCGCTCGCGCCCCGCTCGATGGGCATGCGTGTGCATGTCCCAAAGACCAGGGATCAGGTAGAGCCCGCGCGCGTCGACGCGCCGCAACTGGCCTGCCGCCAGGGCTTGCGATTCGGTCTGGATCGATTGAATTCGGCCATCCCGAAAAATTACGGTCCGCGACCGTTCGATGCGGCCGTCCTCGACATGCACGACGTGCACGCCGGCGAGCGCCACAGGTTCGACTTGTGCGAAGGCGGCGCCTGCCGCAACGAAGAGGATAAGGGCGAGGACGAAAGGACGCATGCGGACTCCCGGGCCACCCAGGCCCGGGCGGAAGTCGAAGTCTAGCGCGAGCGAGTTGACCTGTTCTGATGGTCGGACTGCCGCCCACGTGCTTGGCGAACGGATCCCTTTATGTCGTCGGTTCTAAAAGCGAAGCTCGGCTTGCGCCGGGTTTCGCGTGTCGCGATGTAGATACCTGATCAGTGGCGGAAGGGCTTGGGCTCCATGACCGGCTCCGGATGCGGCTCCGGCTGCGGCACGACCACCGGGCAACCATCCGCACCCATGGCCTCACCGGCCGCGCTGGCGGGGCACTTGTCGTTGCAATTGTTGACGCCGCCGCCGTCTTCCAAGTCCGCACAAGTCTTCTGCGGCGCAGCAACCACGACCGCCACCAGCTCGGCGCGGCTGCCCAGCGCGGTCATGACCCGCGAATCACCCACTCGGAATCACGAAGACCCTTTGTCTTGAGCATGCTGGAGCGTCATCGCAGAGAGTTTCAGCCGGTTGGTGGGTGTTCGGCAGCGCCGCCGCGGCGATTCCACCCGGGGTTGCCGACAGCCGGTCGAACGCAGTCCTGCGGGATCGTGGCCGCATTGGGTCTTTGCCGGCCAGTCGGGTGTAGCGGATGACTGATCAACTGTCCCGGTCGATTGATCAAACTCAGGCGGTCGAGTGATGCGATTCTCGCAGCGCACGCACCGTCAGTCGACGCCTTGGGCGAAATCGCCCTCGTGCCTTGAGTCGCGGCCAATGTCGATGACGTTGCCGGGTCTGGGGTCCAGCTCGCTCCCGGGCACAGCGACGCTGCGACCCACAGCGGATGCGCAGAGCCCCATATTTCTAACCAGTTTCAACGCAGCTCAACGGCGCTACAGAGCCGCGGTCACAGACTTTGTTCTCCAGAATCATCATCGCCAGGGGCCGCTTGTCTTGCGCCCGATGCCTGTGACACGTGTCACAGCGGCGGCGTCACAGGCGATTTCCGGAAAACCGATGCCCCACCCCAAATTCGGTCGAAAACGACTTGGTGGTCAGCATGTCGGCTCATGAGCACAAGGCGACTTGGTGGTCATTTTCGGGTGCCGATGGCCCGAGAGACGATGACCATCGTGCGAGCGACTTGGTGGTCAGTTCGGGTCTTCTGGAGCGTCGATTTCGCCACACACTTTGTGCTCGTTTTCGGCTCTTTCCGCGGTCGCGAAAACTGCCAGTGTCACAGGACATGTCACAGAACCTGTCACAGACGCGACCCAAGGGCATTTTCCGGCCCCAAAACAAAAGGGCCAGTGACCGTAAGTCACTGACCCTGTTGTCTTTTTTTTGGCGCGCCCGGAGAGATTCGAACTCCCGACCACCAAGTTCGTAGCCTGGTACTCTATCCAACTGAGCTACGGGCGCATTGAGCCGCGAATTATGCGGAGCTGGCTCCTAGTCGTCAAGGGTTGTACTGCATATCGCGTGCTGAAATCTGCGATAGCTGCTCAGCACTGCTGATTCAAACGCTGATTGACACCACTGCCGCCATCGAGACGTCGGCGCCTCTTTACCCGCCGTGACGATAACCGCAGAAACGGATGCTGACGTCCAAGTGATTGGCCGGCCGGACGATCACCGACCGACGAAAGGACGCCTGCTTTCGGCCGTAACGGGAACATGACAACGCTGTCAGGATTGCCCTATCATCCAGCCATGAACGCCGAACTTGACCCGTCCAAAGCCGACACTGCTTCCGGTAAGCGGATGAGCATACAAGATGTCGCCAAGGTGGCGGGCGTGTCGATGAAGACGGTGTCGCGGGTGCTCAATCATGAGCCCAATGTCACTGACGACACCCGCGAGAAAGTCGAACAAGCGGTGCGTGCGCTCAATTATCGGCCGCATCCTTCGGCGCGCAGTTTGGCAGGTAATCGTTCGTATCTGATTGCCCTGCTCTACAACAATCCATCGCCCAGTTACGTGATGGAAATTCTGAGTGGCGTGTTGCATGCCTGCGAGGCCAGTCACTACAACATGATGCTGTTGCCGCTGGATTTCGACAGCCGTGAGATGGTGCGTACGGTGGAGGGCTTGGTGCTGCAATCGCGTCCGGATGGGCTGATTCTCACACCGCCGGTGACCGACGATGAGCGCTTACTGGAGCGTCTGGAGGCGCTGGAGATTCCCTATGCCAGCGTGTCGCCACGCAGTCGCCGCAACACCATTGGTGTCTGCATCGACGAGCACAGCGCGGCGGTCGAGATGACCGCGCATCTGGTCGCGTTGGGGCATCGGCGCATCGCCCACATCAAAGGCCATTTCGCGCATGGCGCCAGCGTTTGGCGCTTCAATGGTTATCGCGAGGCGCTGTCATTGGCTGGCATTGAGTTCGATCCCAACCTCGTTGTCGAGGGTGCGTTTTCGTATAAGTCTGGCGTCATCTGTGCGCACCAATTATTGGCCCTGAAGCAACCTCCGACAGCCATTTTTGCGGCCAACGACGATATGGCCGCTGGCGTGATTCGCGCCGCCAGTGAAAAGGGATTGCGAGTTCCGGAGCAGCTGTCCGTGTGTGGATTCGACGACACGCCGATTGCCAGTCAGATCTACCCGTCGCTGACCACCGTTCGCCAGCCAGTCAGAGAGATGGGTCAGATCGCGGCCGAAGAATTGCTGAAGCGGGTCAAGGATCGCGAGAGTGGCGGCATGCTCAGCGCCCAGTATGAGTTGCTGTTTCGGCAGTCGACGACGGCTCTGCAGGGCGTACAGGCCACCTGATCAAAGTCCAGTTCACTTGCACGAGGTTCGACTAGTGCAGTTCTTCCCAAGTTTCGGGTTATCTCCAGCACTCGCAGAACAAGAGCAGCCGCGCAGCAGCGCGGCCCTCCAACCGCTCGCATACATTCACCCCAACGCGAGCCCGCCTTTGGAGGGTCGCGCTCCTACGACGCCTCCATTCAAGCTGCGCAGAGTGTGCGAACGATGGCTGAGATCCGACCATCAATTGCGAAATGCACTGCTTGCCACCCAGCGTCACTGAGCTGCGGTTGGAGCTGCCTTGCAATAGCGCTCCACATAGGCCTGATGCGTCGGCAATTGTTTGACGGTGCTGTCGACGCTGCGACGGATGGTGTCCAGGAAGGCTGCGAGTTCCTCGTCACCCATCAGATCTGCCACCGGATGATATTGCTGCGGCGTGATGCCCTGCCCCAGCATCACCTGGATCCAGGAGTTCTCGGCAAACAGTTCGTTGGGCACGCGAAACACACGGCCGGTTTCGCGGAACAGGTCGATGCGGTGCTTCAATGACGAGGGAATCTGCATCTCGCGACACTCGCGCCAGTAGGCCGTGTCCTGCCGCCGAGTCACGTGGTAATGCAGGATGATGAAATCGCGAATGTGCTCGATTTCATTGCGGGTTTGCTGGTTGTACTCGTCCACATCGCAGAGGCTGATGCCGTTGCTGGGGAACATTTGCAACAGGCGCACGATGCCGCGCTGAATCAGGTGAATGCTGGTCGACTCCAGCGGTTCAAGAAACCCACTGGCCAATCCCAAGGCAACGCAGTTGCCTCGCCACGTCTGTTGGCGCTGGCCGGGACGAAACTTGATCACGCGCGGCGTGGTCAGCACTTCGCCTTCGACGCTGGATAACAAGCTGGCTGTCGCCGCTGCATCTTCCTGATAGCGACTGCTGAACACGATGCCGTTGCCGACCCGATGTTGCAGCGGGATACGCCATTGCCAGCCCGCTTCTCGCGCGATTGATCGGGTGTATGGCAGCGCATCGCCGACCAGTCGCGTCTGCAGCGCCACCGCGCTGTCGTTGAACAGCCAGTGCGACCAGTCCTGATACGGAACACCGAGCGTCTGCCCGATCAGCAGCCCGCGAAAGCCGGTGCAATCAATGAACAGGTCTGCTTCGATTTCGATGCCGGAATCGAGTTTCAGCGAGCGGATCTGGCCAGCTTCGGCGTCGGCTTTGACCTCGACGATCTTGCCCTCGATGCGCTGCGCGCCGTAACCCTCGCTGAAGCCACGCAAGTATTTGGCATACAGGCCCGCATCCATGTGGAACGCGTAGTTCATGCCGCCGCGCGGCAGGTGCGCGAAGCGACTTTGCTCGGCGGCTTTGAGTTCTAGGCAATAGTCGCCGTAATCGCCCGCCAACTTGCGCTCGCGGCCCTTCAACCAAAAGTGCTGAAAGCCCGCCGTCCAGTGATCGGTGCCAGTGAGGCCAAACGAGTGGATGTAATTCTCGTTGAGGTCACGCCAGCTCTCGAAACCGATGCCAAGTTTGAAGGTGGCCTGGGTGGCCGCCATGAACTCCTGCTCGTTGATGTCGAGCAAGCGATGAAAGGTCACCAGCGTCGGGATCGTCGCTTCGCCAACGCCGACAGTGGAAATCTCGTCGGACTCGATCAAGCGAATGTCCAACAGCTTGCCCAGCGTCTTGGACAGCGCCGCCGCCGCCATCCAGCCAGCGGTGCCGCCACCTGCGATCA
>JANNWF010000229.1:0-12464 GCA_031408455.1 Pseudoxanthomonas sp.
GTGCCCGAGCGCGCGCAAGCCTTGGGCCGCGAACGTTCCGCGCTGGAAAAAGTGGTGCTAGGCATCAGCCGCATCAGTGACGGCCTGGATGGCGCATCCGACTTGCTCGAACTGGCCGCTGAAGAGGCCGACGAAGACACCATGCAGGCGGTCATCAAGGACGTGGACACGTTCGAGCGCGATGTCGCTGCGCTTGAGTTCCGGCGCATGTTCTCTGGTGAGATGGATACCTGCAGCGCGTTTGTCGACATCCAGGCCGGCGCCGGCGGCACCGAGGCGCAGGATTGGGCGGAGATGCTGCTGCGCATGTACCTGCGCTGGTGCGAATCGCGCGGCTGGAAGACCGAGTTGATGGAGGCGAGTGCCGGCGATGTTGCCGGCATCAAGTCAGCGACGTTCCGGGTCGAAGGCGAATATGCCTATGGCTGGCTTAAGACCGAAACCGGCGTCCACCGATTGGTGCGTAAGTCGCCGTTTGATTCCGACAACCGCCGCCACACCAGTTTCACCTCGTTGTTTGTGAGTCCCGAGGTTGACGACTCCATTTCCATCGACATCAATCCGGCGGATCTGAAAACCGACGTCTATCGTTCGTCCGGTGCCGGCGGCCAGCACGTCAACAAGACCGAATCGGCCGTGCGTATCACTCACGTACCGACCAATACCATCGTCGCCTGCCAGACCGAACGCAGCCAGCACGCCAACCGCGACCGTGCCATGAAGATGTTGGCCGCAAAGCTATACGAGTTGGAAATTCAGAAGCGCAACGCGGTGCGCGATGCGGTGGAAGCGACCAAGTCGGATATCGGCTGGGGTAGCCAGATTCGCAACTACGTGCTCGATCAAAGCCGAATCAAGGACTTGCGTACAGGTGTTGAACGCACGGATACGCAGAAAGTGCTGGATGGCGATTTGGATGAGTTTGTGGAGGCAGCACTCAAGTCCGGTCTGGAAGCGGGCTCCAAGCGTAGCGACGCGAATTGACGGGTTGCGTGAGATCGCCTTACGATATGGGCACCCATATTGTTCCGACGGGTCACCCATATGAAAACGACCATCGATATTGCTGATGACTTGGTGCTGCGCGCGAAACAGTTGCAGCAAAAGCAGTCACGCACGCTGCGATCATTGGTGGAGGAAGGCTTGCGAATGGCGCTTGACAAGCATGAACAGGAACGGGCGCAGGCCCGTCCAGTCAAGTTGACCGTGTTCGGGGACGATGGCTTGAGTGAAGAGGCCAAGGCGATGGGCTGGCAAAAGATTATCGAGCTGGCCAACGAACGATGATCGCCGTCGATACCAATGTGCTCGTTGCCGCGCATCGCACAGATCACCAGTTTCACGAGACGGGCAGTGGGGCGATTGAACAGCTGATGCACGGAAGTGAACGCTGGTGCATTCCGTGGCCATGTGCGCACGAATTCTTGCGAGTAGTCACGGGCTCAGTGTTCAAGACCCCAACGCCGCCGGAAATGGCGTTAGATGCCGTACGCAATTTGTTGGAGTTGGGCACCTCGCCGGCGATCTTGGTGGGAGAGGGCTATCAGCACTTGCAGCTGCTTGGCCGCTTGATGTTGGCTGGCAAAGTGGCCGGTGCCATGGTCCACGACGCCCGCATCGCCGCAATCTGTCTCGCCCACGGCGTGCGTGAACTGTGGACCGCTGACCGCGATTTTTCGCGATTCCCCGAGCTGAAGACCCGCAATCCGCTGGTCCCGCTACCTTAACTGGCGACGAAATCCATGAGCCATGATCCAAGCGCCGCCCCGCAACAGGCGGCCAGCGACGAAAACCACCTGATCGCCGAGCGCCGTAACAAGCTCAATGCGCTGCGGCAAACAGGCGTGGCATTCCCCAACGACTTCACCCGCGCGGACTACGCTGGCGACTTGCAAGCCGAGTACGCCGACGTCGAGGCATGGACCGCTGAAGCATTGGCCGCGACCGGACGTCGAATCGCGTTGGGCGGCCGCTTGATGGCCAAACGCGTGATGGGCAAGGCCAGTTTTGCGCAGTTGCAGGACATGTCCGGCCGCATTCAGCTGTACTTGCAAGGTGCCTCGCTGGGCGCGTCCTACGACGCCTTCAAGCACTGGGATATTGGCGACATAATTGGCGTGGAAGGCAGCCTCACGCGTACACGTACTGGCGAGCTTTCCGTGCATGTGGATGCGCTGCGCTTGTTGACCAAGTCGCTGCGACCGTTGCCCGACAAGTGGCATGGTCTCGCCGATGTCGAGCAGCGCTATCGACAGCGTTACGTCGATTTGGTGGTGTCGCCGGAATCGCGCGAAGTTTTCGTCAAGCGCTCAAAGATTGTCGCCAGCATTCGCCGTTGGTTGGACGCACGGCGCTTTGTTGAAGTCGAGACGCCGATGATGCATTTGATTCCGGGCGGTGCCACCGCGCGGCCGTTCGTTACTCATCACAACGCCTTGGATCTCAATCTCTATTTGCGTGTTGCGCCGGAGTTGTACTTGAAGCGGCTGGTGGTCGGCGGTATCGAGCGTGTGTATGAGATCAATCGCAACTTCCGCAACGAAGGTGTCAGCACGCGCCACAACCCCGAGTTCACGATGTTGGAGCTGTACGAGGCTTACGCCACTTACACTGAGATCATGGATCTCACCGAGGGTCTTATTCGCGATGTGGCGCTGGACGTACTTGGAACCACCCAGGTCGACTGGGCCGGTATGGCCATCGATCTGGGCCCGCCGTTTCGACGCTGGCGCATGGACGAAGCGGTGTGCGCGCTGAATCCTGAGATTGACATCGACGTCTTCCGTCGCCAAGACCGCGCTGCCATCGCCGGCCACTGCCAGCGACTTGGTGTTGCCGTTGCTGCCAACGCGGGCTGGGGAAAGCTTCTATTGGAATTGTTCGAACGAACGGTTGAGGCGGGTCTGACCCAACCGACCTTTATTACTCACTATCCGGTCGAAGTCAGCCCGCTGGCCCGCGAAAGCGACGCCGAACCCGGCGTCACTGACCGCTTCGAACTGTTCGTCGACGGCAAAGAACTTGCCAACGGCTTCTCCGAGTTGAACGACTCCGAGGACCAAGCCGCGCGCTTTCACGCCCAAGTGGCGCAGAAAGACGGTGGTGATGCCGAAGCGATGCACTTTGACGCCGACTACATCCGCGCCTTGGAATACGGCCTCGCGCCGACCGGTGGCCTCGGCGTTGGCATCGACCGGTTGGTGATGCTGCTGACGGGCTGTAGCTCAATCCGCGACGTGTTGCTGTTCCCGTATATGCGTCCGGAAGCTTAGAGAGACGCGGCTCTCAGAACACCTCCGGTTTGCTCAATCCCGTCATTCCGGCGACTGTTAGTGGCACGGCCCAGCCATGGATTCCGGCTTTCGCCGGAATGACGAGCATACGAATCGGCGAGAACCCTACGCAGATGGCTTCGGGCTATCCCTAAGCTCACGCCGCAGAATCTTGCCGACGTTTGACTTCGGCAAGTCAGCCCGGAATTCGATGTAGCGCGGCAGTTTGTAGCCCGTGAGCTGGTCTTTGCAGTGCGCCTTGATGGCCTCGGCCGTCAGGGCCGGGTCTTTCTTCACGATTACCACCTTCACTGCCTCTCCCGATTTCTCATCGGGCACGCCGACAGCGGCGCATTCGAGCACGCCCGGATGCAGGGCGACCACGTCTTCGATTTCGTTCGGATAGACGTTGAAGCCGGACACCAGAATCATGTCCTTCTTGCGGTCCACAATATAAAAATAGCCACGCTCGTCCATCTTCGCCATGTCGCCGGTGTGCAGCCAGCCATTCATGATGACCTTGGCGGTCTCCTCTGGGCGCTGCCAATAGCCCTTCATCACTTGTGGGCCTTGGACGCACAACTCGCCGACTTCGCCCTGCGGCAACTCTTTGCCCTCGTCGTCTTTCACACAGACGATGGTGGAGGACACGGGCATGCCGATTGAACCGTTGTAACCGCTCAAATCCATTGGGTTCATGCAGCACGCAGGCGAGGTTTCGGTGAGACCGTAGGCCTCGACCAAGGTCGAGCCGGTCACTTTCTTCCAACGTTCCGCCACCGCGCGTTGCACGGCCATGCCGCCACCTAGGGACAGCCGAAGTGTCGAAAAATCGAGCTTGTCGAATCCGGGAGTATTCAACAGGCTATTGAATAGCGTGTTGACGCCAGTGATGGCCGTGAACGGAATGCGCGCCAGATCCTTGACGAAACCCGGCATGTCGCGCGGGTTGGTGATCAAATGATTGGTACCACCAAACTTGATGAAAACCAAACAGTTAGCTGTCAAAGCGAAGATGTGGTAGAGCGGCAACGCGGTGATGATGTGTTCCTGCTGTTGGCCCACCGCACCGCTCAGCCACGCGGCGCTTTGCTGCATGTTGGCGACCAGATTGCGATGGGTGAGCATTGCGCCTTTGGACACGCCGGTGGTGCCCCCGGTGTACTGCAGAAAAGCGATATCACCATGCTCGATGACAATGCTCGGAAGCGGCTTGGTCTGTCCGCGAGCCAAAGCATCGTTAAAGCGCACTGCGCCTTCGATCCGATAGTCTGGAATTGCTTTCTTGATGTACTTCAGCACGAAGTTGGTGAGCACTCCTTTGGGGAAGCCCAGCATGTCGCCGACGCCGGTGGTGATGACTTGCCGAACCTTGGTTTCGGCCACCACGCCCGCCAGCACGCTGGCAAAGTTGTCCAACACGAGAATTGCCGCGGCGCCGGAATCGTTGAGTTGATGGCGCAGTTCGCGCGGGGTGTACATGGGGTTGACGTTGACCACCGTCAGCCCGGCCCGCAGCACGCCAAAGATGGCCACTGGATATTGCAAAACATTAGGCAGCATGATCGCCACCCGATCGCCTTTCTTCAGCTTGAGATCGTGGATGAGATAGGCAGCGAAGGCGCGGCTTAATCGATCCAGATCGTCGTAACTGATCGTCTTGCCCATGTTCTCGAACGCAGGCCGCGGCCGAAAGCGCTCGCAGGACGACTCCAGAATGGAGATGATCGAAGGATACTCGGCGAGGTCGACTTCAGCCGGAACTCCCGCCGGATAATTGGCCAACCAAGGATGCGAATTGCTCATGCCACACTCCATTACGCGAACCGGATCAGGCGCTCATTCGAACGACTGTTCGACGGGCGGAGAAAGCGAAATTGATTGGAGCACAGCGGATTCTGCGCTGGCAACCGGCCGCTGCGATGGGCGGAGGCCAAGCCGCCTAACGGTGCGCCTTGGCAGCTTAGCGGCGGTTGCCGTCACGCTGCTAGCGATGTTGCTGGCCAGTTGCGTGGCCCCACCCGATGAGGAGGCGCTTCGCAACAACATCGCCGCCATGCAGGCGGCTGTCGAGGAGCGCTCTTTGGCCGGAGTGATGGACCACATTACCGATGACTTCGGTGGCAGCCAAGGGCTGGATCGCGACGCGCTCCGACGCCTCTTGCAGGCGCAAATCATCGCCAACGCCAAGATCGGTGTGACCATCGGCCCAATCACCATTGAACGCCAAGGCGAACGCGCTACGGCGACGTTCTCGTTGATCCTCACCGGCGGCAGCGGCCGCTTTCTGCCCGAGCGCGGTCGCGCCTACCAGATCACGAGTGGCTGGCGGATCGAAGACGGTGAGTGGAAGGTGTACGTCGCCGAATGGGACAACGAGGGTCGCGGCTGAGGACCACCCCAGCAATCAGGCCGCGCTCAGGCGATATCGACGTAACCGCACTCGATCGCGCGCTCCAACGCGGCGAACACGGCCTTCGCCTCTTCAAACGCCTTGCAGCGCAAGCGCAGCGCCTCAAAGGTCGCGCCATCCTTGTGGTCCACCAGACCCAAGCCGGCGCTGAGGTAGTCGGCGCGCAAATGCGCCACGTAGGTGGCGAACTCCACGAATCGGGAACGATCCAGATTCGGTATCTGTGCGTGGATGATCTCGCGGTTGGCATCGCGAATGGCGTGTTCCACGTCTTGCAGGAAGGTCAGTTGGTTGTTTGTTTGTGGACTTTCTTTGGCGAACATGGCCGGCTCCGTCAGTGGTCAGTGGGTTCAGCCTGGCGCGCAGCCGGGCAGAATGTTGCGGCAAGTCAATTGAGGAACTCCTCGCGGAACAGGGTGGTGCCGTGACGTCGGTCGGGATGCAGCCGATGTCCGGCGAAGGTCGGCCAAGGTCGCTCAGCAGGTCACCACCAGCTTCTGGTAGAGCCCGCCAAAATAGGTGCGCTTCTCCACCCGTAGCGGCGTCAGACCGGCTGGCAGCCATCTGCTGATGTCCCGCTCCCACAGGTCCAGCGCGAAGGGCTCCAGCCAGCGCAGGATCGGGACCATCAGGTAGCGGAACGGGTTCGTGCGCCGCGGGCGGTGATAGTCGACGAAGATCACCTTGCCGCCTGGCTTCAGCACCCGCATGGCCTCGGAGATCGTGCCGACCCTGACGCTTTCGGGCTGTTCGTGGAGCAGGAAGAAAACTACGACCTGATCATAGCTGGCATCGGCAAAGGACAAGCTGCTGGAGTCCTGATGCAACACCCGCACCTGCGGATTGCCCTTTACCTTGCGCCTGAGGTTGTCGAGCTGCACCGGTGCTACATCGATGACATCAAGACGCCCCCCGGGTCCGAGACGGTCGGCCAGGCGGCTGGTGAAATCGCCATATACGCACGCGACTTGCAATACCTTGCTGTCAACCGACGCCGGGAGCTCGTCGAGAGCGGCGTCGCGCAAGCGGGTGTAGTTGCCCCACAGAATCAGGTTGACCAACCACTGCCGCTCGAAAACGCGCACGGCACCGGGATGGGTGTAGGCCCACCAGTAGGTTTGCTCCAGGTAGACGGGCATCGGAACCGTTACCGCAAGCAGCTCGGAGATGGCCAGGGTTTCCCGGTTCATGCAGGCGTTCGCCGCGATCTGTGGCATGTCAGCTGCGCGGCAGGAAGACCGTCGCGGCAACGCTGCTCGCGGTGAAATCATTTCGTGCAGCCTTTGCTGTGGCCTAGCCCGAACACGTCGTTCGCACAGCCTTGGGAAACGCGGACCTGGCTGCGATTCGGGCAGACGCTGAAGTTCGGCGCGATGCGCAATCTCGGCCGCTCTTGGTCCTGCCCAATGGCTGCCTGCAGTCCGGCGCGACCGCTTCCAGGGATCGATGCGTCAGTTCGGTTCGTCTGCATTGGTTCGAGGCTCCAGTGGCTGCGTCATGTGCCGGTTGCGAAGCTAGCCTCTGCCGCCCTTGCCCAACTTGACAATAGTCAAACCCGAAAACAATCCAGCGTGTGCATCCACCAGCTGCACGGGCAGGCTGGCATGCGGAATCCTGCGGGTAGCCAAACCAGAGGCTGGATTTCTGTCGATCGACACACCGTGCAGCTTGGGTCAAGTACCTGTCGGCCCTAGAACTGGTAGACGAGGGAAATCACGCCGACGTTGACGTCGTAGTCGGGGCTGTCCTCACCGAGCAGGATTACATTGGCGAGCTGATTGGCTTCGACGCCGTCGAGGGTGAAGCTGGTCGAGCTGTAGCGTTCGTTCCAGAGCCGCAGGCGCAGGCTCCAAAGGTCGCGCAACCGGTATTCGGCCTGCATGCTGATTGAGCGCAGGCGATCAAAATCATTCGGCAACGCCGTCGCAGTAAGAGCGGTACCGGTGGTGACCGAAATCGCGGTCTCCGAACTGGCGCGCAGGTAATCGAAGCCGAGATCCAGACGCTCTTCGATCAGAGCCACCTTGATGCCTAGCCCCGACGTTCGGATCTGGTCCTCGTGGGCGGCGCGCCAGCCACGGTTCGGGTCGACCGCATCTTCGACGCGGGTGCCGCCGCGTATGGATGCGCCGTTCTGCTGCATGCTCAGAGTTTCGATTGCGTGGAAGCCATACGCGGACCAGCGGGATTCGGGCGTAAAGCCGACATCGATGGTGAACACATCGCTGGAGGTCTCGCTGACACCGAGCGAGGAAGCGAGGTAGTCATCGTCGACCAGTTGCGCGTCCAGCGCGATGGTCCAGGCCTCAACGGGCATCATGGTCAGGTTGGCACCGAAGCGGTCCCGCTCGCGGTCGGCGAGGTGCAGCTTGCGCAGCAGCGGCGGATTCTCGAACTGACCGGGCACCCCGCTGGTGTAGCCGGGCGCATAGCTGGACAGGAACGGCTCGTTGCCGACATAGGTCGAGCCGTCGCGGTCGGCAAACTCGTATCGCAACGATCCGGATAACCATTCATTCGCGGAATGGCGCAAGGCGAGACGCAGGTTCGACTCGTCGGCTTCCTCGCGTTCGGAGTAGGTGCGTTCGGTCGAGCGTCGCTCAAGTGCGCCGGTCAACCGGGTATTGCCGCTGAATCTATAACCAAGGTCAAGTTTCAGTCGTGAATCGCGATAGCTGGCGGGTTCGTTGAAGCGTCGGAACGAGCTGTTGGCCGCCACGTTCTGAGTGTTTGAGTCGCCGCCGATGTAGACGTATTCATCGCGCGGCGTGCGATTGTCGCGGTCGTCGAAACGCCAACTCGCGCCCCAGGAAAGGCGCGCGTTGCCGCGCCCGGTCAGGCGCAGGTTCGCTACCGTGGTGTCGATGCGGCCGTCCAGCGAGCTGCGCGGCAACGCTTGCGTGATGCTGTTGGCCAGTACCGGGTTGACCGTATACGGCAGGAAGTCCTCGTCCTGGGTCATCCGCCCGAGGGCGACGTCAGCGGACAGTCGCAGGCCATTGGCCCAGTTGTAGCCACCAGCAGCACTAAGCTGGTGGAATTGATTATCCGGCGGCAATGCGGCCTCGCCAAAGCCAGTCGGATAGCCGGCCGAAGCACTCCAGCCGTTGATCGCTGCAAACGGGTTTTGCCAGTTCAGGCTGTTCTGATTTTCGTCGAACAGCGAAACGAGATAGCGGAATTCGAACTGCTTGCTGCGATCGAAATAGTGCAAGGCAACCTCGCCCTCGCGGTGCTCGTAGTCGATCGGCTCCGGCAGGATGACGGCGCGCGGATTACCGCCGCTGTTGCCAATCACTGCGCCGAATGTCTTCAAGCCTTCCTTGCGTTCGCTGCGAACCTTGCTGCTTATTTCCCAGCCACGCGCCAGCAGGGCATCCAGACCCAGTCCGTATCGGCGCCGTTCATGGCCGAGTTCAACAGGCTGCAGGCTGCTCAGTAGCCGGGTCATGCCAGCGGTATTTTGCGCAGGCACCCAGTCGCCGGGAAGGCTCAGAGTGTTGGTTCCGACGCCGCGGAAAATGGTGCTGCCCGCGCCGCTACGGGTCAGCGGCAGCTCGGCATAGCTGAGATGCAAATCGTAACGGCCCGGCCGCCCATGCTCGATGCGCAGTTGCCGGGTATCGAGCCCGAGGTCGCGGGCGGTGAAGCGGGTGTAGCTCGGGTCCGGATCGTCATGTGCGTCGCGCTGATACCAATCGATGTTGAGGACGCCGTAGCCGCCTTGCTCATCGAGGCCACGGTAGCGCCCAAAGCGGCGCGAATCATCGTCGACCACGCCGAGGCCGAATTCGATGAAGCTCTTGATCCGGGTCAACTCTTCCAGCTCGGGGTTGTCCTCGGCACTGACGTTGGCCGTGCATACGAAGGCCAACAAGATGGCAGCAGCGAGTCGGCGGGCTCGAAGTGGACGGCGAATGAGGTCGGTCATGGGACACCTCGGCTGGACAGGTCGCGAACAACTTGCGACGGAAAAAGTGGTTTAGCGCGTTTTGCGCGGGCCGGACGGATGGTTCGAACCGTGTACCTGCGAATGGCAATTGAGGCAGCCCTTCCCGAGCATCTGCTGTGCACCGCTGGGCGTCGCCGAACCGGGCAGACCGCTGCCGCTGTACGCCGTGCTGGGGTGCTGCGGCGCGAGGTGGCACTCCTGGCAAAGCCAGGGTATCCGCGCCTTCAAAAGTGCGACCTGAGTCGAGCCATGCGGGCGATGACAGAGGCTGCAGTCTTCGCGGACCGGAGCGTGCTCCCACAGGAACGGGCCGCGCTTCTCGGCGTGACAGCCGTAGCAGGTTTCGTTGAGCGTGGCACCTACCAGCAGGGTGGGGCCAGTGGAGCCGTGCGGATTGTGGCAATCGCTGCACCCCATCTGGCCCTCGAGGATCGGGTGGGTCGACGGGCGGTGCAGTTCGGCGCGCTTTTCCTTGTGGCAGCCGAGGCAGACGTCGACCTGGGTGCCTTTGTTGAGTACCGCGTCGTGATCCGTGTGCAACTGGTGGCAGGAGGTGCAGGCGACATCCTGGGTCTCGTGCTGGCTACCCTTCCAGTGCATGCGCATTCCGCTCTCGTGGCAACCGAGGCAAGCGCCATTCTGCACGGCCACCGTCGAGCTTCCCGGCTTGGTGCCGAACACGTGGTCCGGCTCGAACCGGCGCGGTCGTCGCGAGTGGTCAGCACTCGCGCCATGGCACGCCGAGCATTCACCGTTCGCGAATGGTGTGCGCTGGTCAGCGACCACCGCGTGCTTGGTCTTGGTGATTGCAAGTACCGGATAGGCGTCGGTCTCATCGTGGCATTCAACGCAGTCGCGCGGCCCGCTCGGTGCCGCTTCGGCTGTGGATTGTTGGGCAGCGACCGGCAAAGCCATCAGCAGGATCCAGGCCGCCACGATGCATCGTACGGCGCGCTTGCGTTCAAGATTCTTGCGGCTGGAGTCCATGACAGCTCCTGGCGTCAGCTGGCGAACATCGAGAGATTTGGGGTCAGCGAACGCTGAAATCGGGGAGTCGGACAGGGTGTTGTTCATCACTGCCCCCCGGCTTCATTGACCTGCAACGCTGTTGCGACAGGGGTCGCTGCACCCGGCACCAAGTCGCGCGGTCCCAAGGGGCCTTCGGGTTCCTGGTGGGCGATGCCGAAGTGACAATCGATGCAGGTCGAACCGTCCTCTGAAGCTTTGGCGTGGCGCTTCTGCGCGCGCGCCGATTGCAGCTCGGGACTCATCGCTTCGCGATGATGGCAATTGCGGCATTCCAGCGAATCGGTGTCCTTCATGCGCTGCCAGACATTGAGTGCCATCTGGTAACGCCGGGCCTCGAATTTCTCCGGCGTATCGATGGTGCCGCGGAAGGCGTGGAAGAGCTCCAAGCTGGCGGCGAACTTGCGCTTGATCAGTGCGACCGGTTCACGCGGGACGTGGCAATCGGAGCAGATTGCGCGTACGCCGCTGCGGTTGACGTCGTGGATGGTGCCCTGGAATTCGGCATAGACGTTGTCTCGCATCTCATGGCAAGAGATGCAGAACTTCTCGGTATTGGTCCAGGCGAGACCAGCGGCTCCACCGACCACCAACATCATCGACACGCCGAACAGCAGGGTTGAAACAACGAGTGTCTGCTTCCAGCCCAGGCTTCGCAGTATTTGCAGGAACCGTCGCACGGTCTTACCTCCAAGTGGCTGACCGACGCGCCTCGTGCCGAAGCACGCGCGATGCGGGCGTACTCGTTACAGCATCAACGCGACAGCACCCAAGCGGCGAGGTTGCCGATGCGCGTGGCGTCTTTGGTCTTTGCAGCCGGATGGGTATCCGCCTCGCCCTCGATCTCGATGTCGTGTTCACGGCTGAGCCAGTCGATGATCTTCTGCAAGCCCTCCGGATCCTCGCGGTATTTTTTCCCGACCTCGACGTAGGCGGGTCCGTCCTTCTGCTTGTCGATGCTGTGGCAGGTCAGGCACTTGCTACTTTTCAACAGTGCTTTGGCATCAGCTTCATCGACCTCGGCCGCGCCAGCGGCAAGGCCGGGGGCGATGAGAAGGACTGTCAACAGGGTGCGAACCCAAATGGGTGCGTACATGAGCGCTGTTCTCCTCGTGCTGAGCCGAACCTGGACTGGGCCGACCGCAGGGTTCCATCCATTTCAAACGATGCGCTGGCGGTGGGATCTCGTCGGTGCGTTGGCGAACGAACCCTGTGGGGCACTGAAAGTCTGCGCCCGAGTCAACCCGGCCAATTTGACTTGGATCAAATCTGGAGGAGCAAATGGCTCACAACCAGGCACCAGAATTCGGACGTGTGGAGGTGCCGTCGGCTCAGCCAGCTCGAAATGCGTTTGACGCGAGACGGGTGTGCGTCAACCAAGGCTCGCAGCCCTGCACGGCCGCAGATGGAGGTTGCGGGTCAGTCGCTTCCCCGTCGCGTGGACAGCTCCATGCTGAGCCTGCAAAGGCATCAGCACGAACGGATGCAATGTCGTGGAGCCGAGTGCTCCGGGGCAGGGTGGCTTTTTTGCACTCAGCCGCCTTGACGAGATCCAACGTCAGAGCCCTCGGCTTCGCCGGGGGATCCTCACTTTCTGTCGTCTGGGACCAAACGAAGCTCAGTGCAAGCGGCAGAAGCCGCGAATGGCCGGTCAGCCGCCGGCTGCATTTCGCAGCTTCCGCTGTGGCGCTGCGTCGCAGCCACCTCGTCGCTGCGCTCGGTCCCACAATCGCAGGTTCAAACCGGGGCCGTTGGCACTCCTGCGCAGCCTGCCTGTGCAGGCTGCGCAGCAGCACTCAGG
>JANNWF010000230.1:0-1509 GCA_031408455.1 Pseudoxanthomonas sp.
AAGCGATCAAGGAATTCATCGCCATCCGCAACAAAAATCCGAAGCCGTTCGTGTGGACCGCGAAGGCCAATGACATCCTGCAAAAGGTCATCCGCGCCAACAGACGCTTAAGCTCCAAGAAAAACGAAGCACTACACTAGCAGGCAACCGCAGGGGGCAAGGTGAGCGAACGCATTATCGTGGCGGGTGGCACCGGTCTGATCGGCCAGCGCTTGGTTGATCGCTTGGTTGCCGACGGCGGGGCCTTGGTGTTGAGCGTGCAACGCCGCGACAACGAGGAGTCGCGACATGGGCTGCGTGTGGTGGTCGACGATGGCGCCGACGTCGACACTTTGGCGCTGCGGCTGGGCAAGTCTTCGCCACCACCGCGCGCATTCATTTGCGCGCTGGGTACAACGCGCAAGGTCGCCGGTTCGGACGCGGCGTTTATCGCGGTGGATCGCGATCTGGTCGTTCGAATCGCCAAGGCCGCATTCGCAGCCGGCGCTCGTCACGCCATTGTGGTGTCATCGGCCGGTGCCGATGCCAAATCGAGCAACCTGTATTTGCGCACCAAGGGTGAAATGGAAGCCTTGGTTGCCGCCGTCGGTTTCACACGCTGCGATTTTCTGCGCCCCGGACTATTGATCGGTCAACGCAGTACGCGCCGTCCAACTGAAGCCTTGATGCAATCGGCCTCGCCGTTGATTGACGCATTCCTGAAAGGCGCGCTGAAGCGCTATCGCTCGATTCCCGCCGAGGATGTCGCAGAGGCTGCCGTCATCTTGGCAACCAGCGATCAGCCAGCGGTGCTGGTGCATGAGTTTGGCTCACTGCAAGCGCTGGCTCACGGGGCATCGCCACGGCGCTGAGTGGGTTAGCAGCGGCCGAGCCGGCTCAGAGTGTAATGGCACTTCCTTGAGCCAAAACCCCACAGAATCGTCATTCCGGCGAACGCCGGGATCCAGCGGTTGGGGCTTGGATCAAGATTAAAGCAGAGCTGGATCCCGGCTTTCGCCGGGATGACGAGCCCTAAAGAAGTGCCATTAGACTCAGAGTGTGACCTCAGCGCGCTGTTCGCATTGGGCTGATCGATTTTGATGGCTCGTCAATCAGCCTGACCACCAGCGGCCAAACGTGTTCGAGCAAGCGCGGCTGCGCCTCGGCTGTCGGATGCAGATTGTCGGCTTGAAACGCCTCGCGTTCGGTGGCGATAGGTTCCAGCAGAAACGGCAACAGCGGCAGGCTGTGGCGCTCAGCAAGTTCACTGTACATGCGGACGAATCCGCCGCTGTAGTCGGGGCCGTAATTCGGCGGAATGCGGATTCCAACCAGTCCAACACGTGCGTGTGAAGCCTTTGCGGCAACGATCATGCGTTCGAGATTTGCCTCGGCCACCTCCAGCGGCAAGCCACGCAAGCCGTCGTTCGCCCCGAGTTCGATCAACACCACTGCCGGTGTGTGCCGTTTCAGTTCGGCCTCGATCCGGCTGGCACCGCCTGCTGTGGTCTCACCGCTGATGCTGGCATT
>JANNWF010000231.1:0-4723 GCA_031408455.1 Pseudoxanthomonas sp.
GAGATTGCGCCCGGACGGCGCCCGGTGCGCGCACGCCGCCGCCCGGCCTAACCCGCGGTTGCTGCTGCCACGGCGACCGCGGTAGTGTGAGCAGGAAGACTTTCCGTGCGGTCGCCGTGCAGCAGAACCCCAAGTCGTTAGCGGGACCGAATAGTGTCTACACTTGACGACGAAGAGCCGATCGCCGCATTTCTCGAAGGTCGCCTGCCGCTTGAGATCGCGGCACGAACACTGAGTCGCCAAGGCCAGCATTTCTATGGCCTCCGGGGCGCCGACGATCCAAAAGCGCCCCCGGAGATTCTCGCCGCGACAACAAAGCTCCGCGCACTGATGGCGCGGGTCAGTGAGATCGTTGCGGACGAGGAACTCATCGAGCGCTCGGCGGATGCGCCACGGGTGGAAACGTGGGAGCCGCCATCCGATCCGACTAATTTCTGCCTGTCCCTTGAAGTCGTCATTTCGGGTCGGGATCGTCGTCGCTCCTACCAAACCAGTATGCGGCTGTACGTGTGTACAGCCACCTGGCTGGACGACCGCGTACGCGAAGGTGGCCCGATGTGGACACCGGCACCGCTGATTGTTCGGCGTTGGAATGCCAACCACGTGCAAGCGGCGATCGCCACGCGTGTAGCCAGCGCGCCAGCGAACACATGGGCTGAGCTTCTGGCTCTGTTGTCGCGCATCATGGAACCAGAAGCGTGAAAGCGAGTCGGCGCGTGCCCGCTAACACGGGTTGCTGCTGACACGGCGACCGATGTATTGTGATCAGGCGGCCCTTAGTGCGGTCGCCGTGCAGCAGAACCCAGTTTCGTTAGGTTGCTTGGATCTTTGTGGACAACAGGCCCGGTGTGATCTACTCACCTGAGGATGGACCATTCGTCGCTTCGTTCCGGATGACGAGCGAAGAGAATCGCGCGACCGCCAGACGCTGGCATCCTGTTCAGATTGCACGGATTGAACGTTTGCTCGACCTATTTCACGAGTTTATCGGCGCGCACTTCAGGACGTTTGAGCTCACGCGGCCGACTCCCGACGCGTGTGAAAGGCTCCTGTTCTCTGTGGCGCACAAGAACCAAATTGCGCTTCTCGCAATCCTTGAGAACATTCTCATCGGACTGCATGGAGCGGTTAGGCCGCTCTTTCGTCAAGTATTCGAGGCGCAACTACTTGCCAAGTTCGTGTCCAGCCGGTCTGATCTCGGTCTCGCTGAACAGTGGGCAAGGGGGCAGCAGATTGCGATCGGGCGATCGATTCTTCGAAAGTTGCCTGACCGGTTGGCTGAGCCTATCGGTAGACTCTACACGATCACGCATAAGTATGTCCATGCGACGACATCATCACAACAGGTCTCTCTGCACGCTGAGGACAATGCTGAACGCACCTCGCACGATCTGACAGTGCTCGGACTCTTGCTGCACTCGCAGAGACACTTCCTTTTTCGTCATGCATTCTCAAGAGCGACTGCAAACTGCGCAAACCGGTATGCGCGCTACGCCAACGGACTGTCGCTTGTCGCCGTGCGCAATGAAACCAGAGCTCTGCTAGCAGCCGATCTAATCGAGCAAGGTGCGGAGGCCCGTGCGTTCATTCGCTCCTACCGAGGCAATTGGGCTTTGTGATCGGCCGAGAACCTTGGATTGCCAAGTGATGTCACCTCAAGTCTGTACTGGATGCGTGCGCAGGGTCCGAAGCTGTCTCACACGAGCGCAACCTAACCCGGGTTGCTGCTGCCAATGCGACCGGGGTATTGTGAGCAGGAGTAGCATCGTGCGGTCGCATTGCAGCAGAACCCAGTTTCGTTAGGTGGCTAGGTTGTGACAACGTTCGACCAGGACGCGAAACCACCAATGGCTGAACCGATCGATATGCCCACGCCTGCATACGCGACGTTCACTCGCCGCTTGCAAGCGATGTTCTACGACAGCGCTTGCCTAATCTGCATGGTTGCTGTCGCGGTATCGCTCGTCGCGTTTGGCGAGCCGTTCGCCGGCGCGGGGCGGGTTGCGGCGGGCGCTGTCGTGCTTCCGGTGCTGCTGTACGAGCCACTCATGGTCGCACTGTTTGGCGGCACACTCGGCCATCGCCGTCGAAACATGCGGGTAGTCGTCGTTAAAACGGGCCGGAGCCCAGGCATCGTCCGGGCTTTTGTCCGGTTCATACTAAAGACGATACTTGGTTTACCTTCGTTCGTGGCAATGGCGGTGACTACTCGATACCAGTCGCTCCACGATCAAATCACAGGAACCGTAGTGCAGATTTACGATCTCGCCATCGCGGACACGTCAGACTACCGTCGAGCGCGGCCGGTCGTGCTGTCGGTGCAGCGCGCCTCGCGCTTGCGTCGCGCGCTGATGATCATCGGCTATAGCGCGGCTATAGCGCGGCGATGGCGCTGCTCGGCATCATTCTGCTCGCGCAGCTCGTCAGCCGTGACTGCCTCAACGAGGAGCGATGTGGTCAAGCGGACGGTACAATTCTCGCATGGATTCCTCTGCTGTGGTTGGTCGGCAGCGTGTGGGCTGCCATCGCTGGTTGGCAAGGCCGCTTGTCTGGCACGCGCGTGACCCCTCGAGCGCACGACGGCGCCACCTAACCCGGGTTGCTGCTGACGCGGCGACCCACGTATTGTGACCAAGCGGCGGTTAGTGCGGTCGCCGCGCAGCAGAACTCAGTTTCGTTAGCACGCACAACTTGCATTGATTGATGCCGAAGCGCAGCAACGACTTTCAGCGTCTCATCTACTTGATCCGGCACAGCCTCGCAGATGGTGCGACTGTGACGGAGTCGAAGCTCATGCGCGACCGCATCACGCAGAAGCCACGTGAGGTCGACGTCGTAATCGAGGGTACCGTAGGCTCTCAGAAGGTGATCGTGAGCGTGGAGTGCCGACATCATCAACGAGTCGCCGATGTGACTTGGGTTGAGCAAGCGAAGACGAAGCACGACAGGCTCGCCACAAACGCTTTGATTCTGACATCGAAGGCAGGATTCACTGACGAGGCGCGGCGAGTTGCCGAACTTTACGGCATCGAGCTCTTCACCGTCGAGGATGTCGAGTCTGCAGATATCGCGGCCATGCTCGGTCCGGACAGCACATTGTGGTACAAGACCACGACGCTATCCGTCGAGTACGTCAAAGTTGACTTTCCGCCGATTGGCGAACTGGAAAGCGAAACGTTGGTCTCGCACTCAGAGAATCTTCTATATACCGCGGACGGTGCGGTCATCGGCCCCATCGGTGCACTTGTAAATGCGGCGCTGAGCGACGAGAGCGCCAGGGCTGGACTACTTGCAGATGCAAACGAAGAGCATAAATGGTATACGCTCACATGGGAGACACCGCTTGATCCGGTTGGTGGTCCGCTGTGCATGCAGAAACCAGACCCTCCGATCTTGCGAGCTGCAGACCGGATTAGAATTGCTGGCCCTTGTGTCGTCGAAATCAGCCGCTTCGAGATGCGTCACGCGAAGCACGGCGATTTGAAGATCGCCTGGGGGAAGGCCACGATCGGTGGACAGGATGCCATGTTGGTCGCCTCGATACATCCGACCGGGGAAAAGAAGATTAGCTTAGATTTTAAGAAGGCGAAGTGAATGCCGGAGTGCGTGCTAACCCGCGTTGCTGCTGACATTGCGACCGGCGTTCGGTGCGCAGGAGTAGCCTTGGTACGGTCGCAATGCAGCAGAACGCATTTTCGTTAGGCCCCTCAATTCACCATCACCGAAAGGATCGCCATGACCGCATTCGCACTCATCGTCAAACACAAGACGCAGCCCGGCAAACGCGAGGAAGTCCGGAAAGTTTGGGAGAGACACATGGCACCAGCCATTGCGTCTAACCCAGGTCATACCGCTTACTTCTACTGCTTTGACAACGCCGATCCGGATTCAATTTCCGCATTCCAGCAGTATTCCAGCGTTGAAGCGTCCCAAGAGTTTCTGCGAACAAGCAGCTACGCCGCCTACCTGAAAGACGTGGAGCCATTGCTGGCAGGTCCTCCTCAAGTAACGGCCCTTACGCCCATGTGGTCCAAAGGGGCCTAACCAGTCGTTCGAGCGGACGTCCTACAGCTGGCTTCGCCAGCTTCCGGTCGCCGCTCAACTCCAACGTTAGGTCACTCGTTCGAGTACTGGCTATGCGGAAACAGCCTGCGTTCGCGCTGTTGATCGGGCTCTGTAGCTGCACGAGTGCCCCGTTCGGCTTGCGCAGTCTGCGCGGTGACGCGGCTCCGTTGCCATTTTATCCGGCCGCGCTCGGCGCGCAGGGCGTTGAAGGTGAGTCGGTCTTACAAATCGTCTGGCGGGACGATGGCACCGTCGACAACGCGAAGACGCGTCGTCTCCGGGAATCGCATCGCGACTTCACCGAGTCCGTCTTGGCCGCAGCGCGGCAGTGGCGTCGTCCAAATCGCCATCCGGATAGCTTGCGTGTCGAGACGCAGTTCGCCTTGATGTACCGTCGTTGCACGGCTCGCGATTCGGCGATGTATCCCGCATCGCGCGCGACACTGCGCGCCCACAACGGTGTGCTGCATATTCTCGTTGAGGCCGGGGCTTGCCCTCCTGGCCGCTGGTCACTGACAGGTCGCTCAAGTTCGCCACGCGCCAGCTCGCAAGAGCATGGTGCGCGCGAGTGACCTAACCCGGGGTTGCTGCCGACAACGTGGCCGGCCTATTGTGATCAGGAGCACCTTTTGTGCGGCCACGTTGCAGCAGAACCCCA
>JANNWF010000232.1:0-3737 GCA_031408455.1 Pseudoxanthomonas sp.
CGACACCGTGCTGCTGGTCACCGCCACCGCCAACAAGAACGTGCGGCCGGGCATGGATTTCTTCCCGCTCACGGTGGATTACCAAGAAAAGTTTTACGCCGGCGGCCGCATCCCCGGCGGATTTTTCAAGCGCGAAGGCCGTTTGACCGAAAAAGAAACGCTGAACTCGCGTTTGATTGATCGCCCGCTGCGTCCGCTGTTTCCAGAAACGATGCGCAACGAAGTGCAAGTCATCGCCACCGTGATGTCGATGAATCCGGAAATAGACGGCGACATCCCGGCCTTGATCGGTGCCTCTGCTGCGCTGTGTTTGTCTGGCGTACCGTTCAAGGGTCCGATCGGTGCCGCCAAAGTTGGTTATATCGATGGCAAGTACATCCTCAATCCGAGTGCGACGGAGCTGAAGACCTCGCAGCTCGAGTTGGTGGTCGCCGGCACGGCGAGCGCCGTGTTGATGGTGGAATCGGAAGCCGCCCTGCTATCCGAAGAAGTGATGCTAGGCGCGGTGATGTTTGGTCACCAGCAGTTTCAGACCGTGATCAACGCGATCAACGAGTTGGTCGCCGAAGCTGGCAGCAAGACTTTTGCTTGGAACGCGCCTGCAGCCAACGATGGCCTCATCGCAGCGCTGCAGTCGGCGCTAGGCGTGCGGCTTGAGGCAGCCTATCGGATTACCGAAAAGGCGCAGCGCAAGGACGCGATCTCGGCTTTGCGTAAAGAAGTCATCGACACGCTAAAGGTCAGCGGCGAAGCGCAGGGTTGGACTGCCGACTTGATCGGCAAAGAGTTCAACGAGCTCGAATACTCGACCATGCGCGAAATGGTGCTGGCCACCAAGATTCGCGTCGATGGTCGTGATCTGAGCACCGTGCGTCCGATCGCGGTGCGTACCAGCGTGCTGCCACGTACACATGGCTCGTCACTGTTCACCCGTGGCGAGACCCAAGCCATCGTCACCACCACGCTCGGTACGGCGCGCGACGGTCAGGTGATCGACGCGGTCAGCGGCGAGTACAAAGAACACTTCCTGTTCCATTACAACTTCCCCCCGTTCTGCACCGGCGAAACCCGTCCGATGCTGGGACCGAAGCGCCGCGAAATCGGCCACGGTCGTCTGGCCAAGCGCGGCGTGTTGGCAGTGATGCCAAGCATGGAAGAGTTCCCCTACACGGTGCGCATCGTGTCGGAAATCACCGAGTCCAACGGTTCTTCGTCGATGGCTTCGGTCTGCGGTTCGTCGCTGGCCTTGATGGATGCGGGCGTGCCGATCAAGGCGCCGGTCGCAGGCATCGCGATGGGTCTGATCAAGGAAGGCGATCGCTTTGCCGTGTTGTCAGACATCCTGGGTGACGAAGATCACCTCGGCGACATGGATTTCAAAGTCGCCGGCAGCGCGACCGGTATCTCTGCCTTGCAGATGGACATCAAGATCGAGGGCATCACCGAGGAGATCATGAAGATTGCTCTCGGTCAGGCCAAGGAAGGTCGCCTGCACATCCTTGGCGAAATGGCCAAAGGCTTGTCGGCACCGCGTCCGGAAATGTCTGAATTTGCCCCGCGTTTGCTGACCATCCGCATCCATCCGGACAAGATCCGCGAAGTGATCGGCAAGGGCGGTTCGGTGATCCAGGCGATCACCAAAGAAACCGGCACCCAGATCGACATCCAGGACGACGGCACCATCGTCATCGCCTCGGTCAATCGGGCCGCTGGCGAAGCCGCCAAGGCGCGTATCGAGCAGATCACCTCCGATGTCGAGCCAGGCCGGATCTACGAAGGCAAGGTTGCCAAGCTGATGGACTTTGGTGCCTTCGTCACCATCGCCCCGGGCAAGGATGGTCTGGTTCACGTGTCGCAGATTTCCAACGAGCGCGTCGAGAAAGTTTCCGACAAGTTGAAGGAAGGCGATATCGTCAAGGTCAAAGTGCTGGAAGTCGACAAGCAAGGTCGTATTCGCCTGTCGATGAAAGCTGTGACGGAAGGCGAGGGCGAAAGCGCCTGATCCTTGGTTGATTGAGTGACACGAAAAGGCGAGCTTCGGCTCGCCTTTTTTGTTGTGCCCTTCTCCCTCCGGGAGAAGGTGGCGCGCAGCGCCGGATGAGGGTACGACGCGGGGTCAAAAGATCACACGAGCCCCGCACCGTTACCCCAACGCGTCTTCCGAAGGGAGATGGGGCTTAGAGCTTAGAGCCCAATCCCACTTACTTGAGGCTCGTCATCCCGGCGAACGCCGGGATCCAGCTCCGTTGCAGCCTTGGTCTGGGCTGCAACCACTGGATTCCGACGCTACTCGCGCTGCGCGCTCGCCCTTCGGGCCAGCTTCGCTGTTCGCTCGCTCCGCTCACAGTCGCCGGAATGACGATTTTTGCAGCTTTTGGCTTAAGGAAGTGCCATTGAGCTCAGAGCCTAGCGGTCACCATCGACGCCTATACTTAAACCCGATAAAAAGGCCCGAACCCTTGTTTAACCGGAGTGTTTCCCGATGAGTTCAACCAACCCCAGCAACGACCCGCTTGCCTTCGGCCGCCAACTTTGGCAGCAATGGAATGATGCGTTGCAAACCGCTGTGCCAAGCGCCAGTGCCACGCCAACCATGCCTGATTGGAATTCGGCAATGCGCCAGTGGACCGAGCTTGCCGGCGGCGGATCCATGGATGCCAATCGCGCCGCCGACAAATTGGGCCTGCACGGGCAGCAATTTTTCAGTTTGATGCAGCAGTTGGTGCAGCGAGCCAGTGCCGGTGCCGGCCCAACCTCGATGCCCGACCTGACCGCGCTCTGGCGCACTCAGTTGGGCGATGGCAATCCGATGCAAGACGCGCTGAAGCAGATCACGGCGGAGGGCGCGCGCGGCTGGGAACAGCTGTTCGAGGGTGCGCGAAGCGCAGCCAAGCCGGTGATGGCCGAGCTGCTGTCGACGCTCAAGCTGCCGGGCTTTGGCCAAAATCGCGAGCGTCAAGCGGAGGTAGGCGATCTAATCGCCGCGCAGATCGCACAAGCAGAAGCGGTGCAAGCGTATCAGCGCGTACTGCAAAAGGCCTCTGAGGCCGGCATGCAGCGTTTTGAGGACAAGTTGGCCGAGCACAGCGAGCCGGGCCGACAGATTGGTTCGATGCGTGCGCTGTATGACCTGTGGATCGATGCCGCCGAAGAAGCCTACGCACAAGTCGCGCTGTCGCCAGAGTTTCGCGAGGTGTACGCCAATCTGGTCAATACGCAGATGCGGGCCAAACAGCTGCAACAGAAGGAAATCGAGCGGCTCGCCGCTGAGGCCGGCATGCCAACGCGTAGCGAGTTAGATGGCGTGCTGCGGCGCATTCATGACCTGCAGCGCGACTTACGCTTGTTGCGGAACAACGTGGCTGCGCAGGCCAATGCGAATACGGTAGCGGCCGTTGAGACGAAGCCTGTGAAATCGACGGCAGACGCACAGTCTGCGAAACCGGTGAAGGCAGCGGCAACATCAGCCTCCAGCAAGTCTGTTCAAGCCACCAAGGCGAGCAAGGTCACGCCGCGCAAACTAGCACCCACCAAAGTCGCTCCGACTAAGACTGCTCTGAGCAAGTCAGCTCCAAGCAAGTCAGCCTCAAGCAAGTCAGTCGAAAGCAAGCCAACAGCTGCATCAAACCGAAAAATTGCTGCCCGTGCAGGCCCAATTTGTCGGCCGCGCGATTGGCATCCATGGATCCGCCGCCGGCAAGCTCGGTCCACTGGCGCATTGCCGAATTCCAATCAGG